>JAHQVK010000228.1 GCA_019634385.1 Myxococcales bacterium
AGATACCATAGCAGCCGGTTGATTTGGCCCTGTGTGTAGCTATCGAGCCCGGCTTTTCGAGAAACGCTCTGAAACGAGGCGAGCGTACCGGGCGGTACGTGACCGAGGAGAGACTTCTAGCAGGCCATCGGAAAGACCGGCCGATAGATGCGTGCTGGGCTAGATCAACCGGCTGATAGGGGGAACGGTGGGTCACCGGAGTATTTAGCTACATCACAAACCGGTCTTAGACTACGTCCGGCGCCTAAGCACACCTATACTTAGGCCCCGGCTTGAGCATCTTCCAGTAGGTTATCAAATCGGGTAAATTCATGGAAAAACTTACACCTTGCGGTGCCGATTGGTCCATTACGCTGCTTACCTATAATGATCTCCGCCACCCCTCGCTCTTCGGTTTCTTTATTATAGACCTCATCACGATAGACAAACATGATGACATCCGCATCCTGTTCAATGGCACCAGACTCACGTAGATCGGCAATACCTGGCCGTTTGTCTGTACGCTGCTCCACACCGCGATTCAGCTGACTCAGCGCAACCACCGGGATATTCAACTCTTTGGCGAGTGCCTTAAGACCCCGGGAAATTTCCGAAATTTCCTGTTCACGACTATTGGTACTTCCCGAACCGCGCATCAATTGAAGATAATCAATGATGACCAACTCTAACCCTGGATGACTCTCCCAGGCCTGACGGTAAGCTTCCTCATCTACCTCTTCACCTCGAGTCTTCCGCTCCATCATCTCTCGGCGCAGCTCAATCTCAACCTCACGTTTTTGGTCCGCCGCCAATCGGCGACACTTAGCTCGAAGTTCCAGCACGCTGATCGAACCGGTATCATCAACAAAAATCTTCGACTCTGAAAGCCGGCCTGCGGCACGAGCTAAGCGAGGCCAATCATCCTCCGTCAAAAAGCCTCCACGCAGCTTACTCATATCAATGCGGCCTTCGGAACATAACATACGTACCACCAAACTTTCCTTGGACATCTCCAAAGAGAAGATAGCCACTCGACGACCATCTTCGGTACTTGCGTGAAGTCCAACTCCCACACTAAATGCGGTTTTACCCATCGAGGGTCTACCGGCAATGATGATCAAGTCCGCGGGCTGAAGACCGCTCAGCATGTGATCTAACCGCATGATTCCCGTCGATACACCAGTGATTGCCTTCCGTTGCTCAGCCAGCTTCTCTATGTTCTGAAACGCATCAGCAACCAGGTCCGCGATCGCACTGATTCCCTGTTTTGCCTTACTTTGGGCGACTTCAAAAATAGCTTGCTCCGCCGCATCCACCGCCTGATCCGGATCGTCTGTTTCGTAGGCTCGCTTAACGATCACTGTTGCAGATTCGATAAGTCGCCGGAGCATACCGTGTTTGCGGACTATTTTGGCATAATGCTGTACATTAGCCGCAGTTGGCACCGCGTTCGATAGTGCAACTAAAGTTGCGGTCCCTCCAGCCACATCCAGCTCATCCCGGGTACGCAAATGCGCAGCAAGGGTAACCAAGTCAATAGGCTCCGTCTTCTCCGCAAGATCCCGCATAGCTCGGAAAACGATCTGGTGAGCCGGCTTGTAAAAGTACCCCACATCCACATGCTCTACCGCCACGTCTAGAGCCGAGTTCTCGAGCAGGATCGAACCTAAGACCGCTCGCTCAGCCTCAAGATCCTGCGGCGGAACTCGCCCGGTCATCCGCTCTCCTCGAGTACCGAAATCTCGTTGAGCAAAGTCGTCATCGTGGCGAGGCGGAATCGGCTCGTCGGGCAACGGATGCACCATAAACGAAGTTATTTGGGAGGATTCCTAAAGAGAAAAGCAACCCCTAAACCTCAGCATTTATCCTTTCGTCTCCAACTGGACTCTTCGCGATAGTTCCACGCTGAAGCAACAGATCCGCTCTATGTAAATGAGGTCTTTCCATGGCGGCGTTATCCATAACCAAGTATCTCTAGATCCCCGGCTAACAGACTATCTATCCCGCGCAATCTTAGCACTATGCAGGACGTGTACCGACCAAGCTGAAACGGTATTAATCCTCAGAGATGAGTTTTGGAGAGACAAAGAAGCTCTACTCAATACAGATCGTTACCAGGACAAAAACCTACGCAAACCTATCAGGCACCTAAATATATAGCAAGCAGATATCCAACAACCTAGAAATGCAGTCACCGAAGCGCGGACCAGTTTGATGGACCTCTATAATCAACGAGATAGTTGGCTGCCTGCTTAACGAGCTCCGTACCAAGCTCCCGTCATTCGCTGCTCACGGATTGCAAAAAAATGTCACGCACATCACTCGACCGGTTCACATGACACATTGAAACCGTTTTAAGCTCTCAACGACCATCGCCCCAACATGATCCCTGCTAGCTCAAAATATCATGCAACAACACCCTCTTGAATCGTAGAATTTTTTTTGACCGTCGACTAAGGCGTGTCTTTCACCTCCGGCGGCGAAGATGACGCCAGAGCCCACGTATGTGAGTGTTATAGAGGCGCAACCGTGGGCCCGCTCTGACCACATCTGGCCCCCTCTGGGCGCCGTCCTTGTTCGCCAACCCTATCAAAGCGCAACCCTGAGGCCGCTGTGACAACATCAAGCCCCATCTGGGCTCCGTCCTTGCTCAGCAATGCTGTAAAGGCCCGAGCTTGTCTTTATACTCCGGCTGCGGAGCTGATGCCGTATCCCGAGGGTGTGAAGGTTCTGCCCCGGGGAGGGGGGTACGGGATGATGTACCGGGCCCTAGCGGGGGGCGAAGCCACCGTCTAGCGAAAGCCCAGGATGGACGTTCGCTAGACTACAACGGTTGGGGGCCAGGAGGATACGTGAACGATTTTGGCGTTAGCGCATGAGAAGGTCGAGATGCCTCCTGCACCACCATCTTTGCGGATTGCCCGCTTATGTTGTGGGCTCTTCCGATGTGGGCTCGGCCTTACTCGCTTCTTGAGCGGCCGCTTGGCGAGCTGCTTTCTCCGCCTCCGCCGCCGCCGCCATGGCTGCTTGTCGCTCAAGCTCTGCCCGAGCCGCCGCTTCTCGTTCGTCCCGAGCTGCCTGTTGCTTGGCTTCTACGTCCCGCTTGGCCGCCTCAATATCATCCACCCCTTCTGGTACAACCCAAACCGGTAGTGTCGCGGTTATCGCTCCATCAAGGCGAACCTTAGCACTGAATTTGCCTACGGTACGAATCGGCGCATCCACGGAGATTCGGTGGCGATCCACCCGAATGCCCTGTTCCGCGAGCACCCGTGCCAAATCACGGTTAGTCACTGAACCAAACAGCTTCGGAAGGGTATCCAGAATCGGGTTACCCTCATCATCCAACTGAGGTGGTGCGGTCTTCGCTGAGATCGCAATGGAGAGTTTCTCGATCGTGGTTTTGGACTTACGGGCTTCCGAAGTCGCTTGCTCCCGGCGATGAGACGCCAAACGCTTTTGATGATCCAACTCATTTACGGAACGCACCGATGCAAACACCGCTTTGCCCTTAGGAATGAGAAAGTTCCGAGCGTACCCGTCCTTAACGTGGACGAGGTCACCCACTACACCCAAACTAGGAATATCTTCCTGAAGAATCACGCGCATCATGATCGTGTATCCTTAAACCTTTAGGCCTGAACTTCAGGCGCAGGCGCAGCCGCGGCCGACGCTGCGGCCTCGGCCTGGGCGGCCTGAGCGGCCTCAGCGGCCTCAGCGGCTCGGGCCGCTGCTTCTGCCTTCTCCGCCTCAATCCGAGCTTTTTCCGCACTTCGTTCGCGCACAAACTTATCAACTTCGTCTTTTTTGGCCTCAATGTCGACCACCGGCCCACGAAGTTCGACCATGAACCGTATGACACTATCCATGTTGTGCGCCGCCCGCTGAAGCTCAACGACGGTTGAGTGCTCCGCCACGAAGTGGAGTAAGATGTAGTGGCCTCGAGGATTTTTCTTCATCTCGAAAGCCATCTTGCGCTTACCCCACTTGTCTTCCCGCAGGAAGGTGCCACCCGTCTTCTCTATAACGCCTAGGAAGCGCTCAAGCGTCTCTTTAACCGCTTCTTCAGGCAGGTCGGGGTTGATAATGAGTACGGTCTCGTACTCGCGGATCTTTCCGATAGTCTTGCTCATGACTGGTCTTTCGTCGGTTCAGCCTGCGGTCTTCGACCGACGAGGCCCCTGTGTTCTTTCTTTATGGGCAGCCGCGGCACGAGCGACTCCATCCCTCAATATCAGTTCAACGACATCCGCAGCTTCGCCAATGACCCGGTCAAGCTCCAGCTGCTCCTCGGCACTAAATCGGGAGAGTACATAGTCCGCAGCCTCCCATTCCGGCGGCGGACGTCCAATGCCCACGCGAACCCGGGCAAAATTATCATCCGGCACATGCTGCTTTATGCTTCGGACACCGTTATGCCCTCGATGCCCGCCCCCCTCTTTGAGGTTAACGTGCCCAAACGGCTTATCGAGCTCGTCATGCACCACGATCAATTGATCGGTGGGAAGCTTATGAAACCCCAGTGCCGGTCCTACCGACGTCCCCGAACGGTTCATATAGGTCTGCGGCTTAAGAAAGAGAATATCCTCCCCCACCAGCCGACCTCGTCCCCCAAGGGCGTTGAACTTTTTGTCACTGAGCAAACACGAGGCACGCTGGGCGAGATGATCAACCACCATAACCCCGACGTTATGGCGGGTATCACGGTATTTCTGCCCGGGGTTACCGAGCCCAACGACCATCCACATCAACTATGCTCCCGTGCTTACAAACAAGAAGGACTTACTTCTTGCCTTCTTCCTCAGCACCCTTCTTGCCCGAGACCCGAGGAGGTTTAATGACCAACACCACAACTTTGGGGTCACCAATAGCCTCAGCGCCTTCCGGCAATGGCAAGGTCGCCACCGTAATGTCATCCTCCAGATCCAGTGGCGTGATATCCAAGGAGATCTCCGAAGGAATATTATGGGGGGTGCAAAGCAGCTTAACCTTTCGGCACAGCAACTGAACCGTGCCACCGGCACTCTGACCCTTCGCCTTACCGTGGAACCGCACCGGCACCACAACTGTTACCCGATCTTCTTTCCAAACCTCCACGAGATCACAGTGGAGAATGGTCCGGGTCACCGGGTGAAATTGAATATCTTTGACCAGCGCTTCAACATCACGCCCTAAGCCTCGGACGGCGAGCAACTGATTCCTGCCAAACTCACTCTTTTGGAGCAGTAGGCTAAACTTATGCCCATCGGCATAGAACATCAGCGGCTCGGACTTGTGCCCGTAGAGAATGCCGGGAACCCGCCCTTCCATTCGGGCCTTCCGTGCCAGCCCTTTGCCGGTAGTGGTGCGCTTGTCGAACTCGAACTGTACTGCTTCCATTGGCGGTCTCGCTCGGTGCGGCCCAGAGCCTTCGCGTGTAGCCGCCCCGTCTTCTAGGCCGGACGCGCGCAACTAGCATGTGAATCCATCTCCGTCAATGCTTGGCACCCATTGCCTCACATTAAACGAAGAGACTCGAAACTGAATCGCCATAGTGAATGCGCCGAATAGCTTCAGCAATCAACGGTGCCACTGAAACCACTTCGATCTTCGGACAAGCAGCCGCCTCTTCAGTAAGGGGGATCGTATCCGTAACAATCACTTGCTCTATAGGACTATCCAGAATGCGCTGAACCGCAGGGCCAGAGAATACCGGGTGGGTCGCATAAGCAAAGATCTTCTTTGCCCCCCGAGCCTTTATCGCTTCCGCGGAGGCCACCAAGGTGCCCGCGGTGTCGATCATATCGTCGATGATGATGACATCCATACCGTCAACATCACCAACCACCTGCATCACCCGAGCCTCATTGGCCCGAGGACGACGCTTATCGATCATCCCAATATTCGCATTGAGCCGTTTGCCAAAAGCTCTCGCCCGATCAACCCCTCCCGCATCCGGTGATACCAAAACCATGTTGGATCCCCGATGCTCACGAATGTGTTCAAGGAGAACGGGCGTAGCGAACAAATGATCCACGGGCACGTTGAAGAAGCCCTGAATCTGCCCAGCATGCATATCTAACGAAAGCACCCTGGTGGCTCCAGCAACATCGATCAGATCAGCGATAAGTTTTGCTGAAATGGGGGTACGAGGGGCTACTTTCCGGTCTTGTCGTCCGTATCCATAGTACGGAATCACTGCCGTGACATGCTCAGCTGAAGCACGCCGTAGCGCATCGATCATGACCAGCAGCTCCATGATGTGCTCATTCGCCGGAGCACTGGTGGACTGGATGAGAAATACATCCGCTGCTCGCACGTTTTCCCCGATAGTGACATTGAGCTCGCCGTCAGAAAACCGTCCTACAGACGCCCTCCCTAAAGGCACATCAAGTTTGCGCACCACCTCCTGAGCCAGGCGGACATTGCTGTTACCACAGAAAATTTTCAGTACGTTGCCGACCACCACAACTCCGAGCGCGGCGACTGGGCCGCCGGTAGTATTGGGAGATGAAACCGTCTAGCACCCGACCGCACTCTAGGTTGGGACCCAAAGTATCCTCCCCCGGATGGATCAAGCTAGAAAGTTTGGGGTGGCAGGATTCGAACCTGCGCATGCCGGTACCAAAAACCGGAGCCTTACCACTTGGCGACACCCCAGGGCGGTCGAGATAGAAAGGAATCGACACTAGCCTGTCAACGTGTACCGTCATCCCGACTGACTATGATTTATTCCCCTCGTTCCCAGATTTTTTCGCAGCTCGTCCTAGCTCTCGTTGTCAGTATTTGCATAGCGGCGAGTTGCCGCGCCCCACCGACTGAGACCAATCCAGAGCAAGCGGTCTCTCTGGTGCTCAAACACCTGTATGAAGGCAATTGGGACGCGGCTTGGGTACTCATTACTCGGGAAAACCAGCAAAAATTCCTTGAACAACATCAGACCTTAGCCAAGGCAACCGGCGTTCCTCCCTCCAATTCAGCTAAGGACGCATTTTTATCGTATGGACTGATGGTTCATGCCCTCCCGGAAACCACAAAGCTATCTTCACACCCTGACCGCTCCCCGGCTCAAGTCCGGGTCACCTTGGCTTATGGCTCGGGTACGACCTTAACCGTTCACCGAGATTCGGAGGGGCGTTGGCGGGTAGACGTGTTGGGCGCGCTACGCGCTGTCCACCCCGATGAACCGTCAGAAGCTCAACCGCCTCGTTGAGCCGCCTCTAGGTACTTCATACGTAGCTCATAGAGGATGGTACCAACCAGATTCTCTTCTTCGGGCTCGAGATTTCCTCTCGTCTTCTCTTTGAGCATTGCGATCATATCAATGTGGTGAGCAGCCAGCTGAAGATCAGCTCGGTTAGGAACTCGATCCTCATCCTTGTCCTCATCCTGCCCCAGGTGAGCGATCGCATTGGTAGCGATGGACAGAATCAGATCGCTGAATCCCACCGGAGCTCCAGCTCCACTGGAGAGAACATCAACGTCTTGCGGTTTATCCATAACTCCCTCGGCTCAACCTTATGGCCGGTGACTCACCGGCAGCGGAGGTAACGGACCAGCCGCACTGCCTCCGGTCAAAATGGGGGTCCCCCCCCCGGGTGCGGCTTTAGGAAGGACCGGCAAGGTTTCTTCTTTCTCAAGCAAACCATCATAATCCACTTCTTCCGCCTCATCAGCAAGATCAGGCAGAGCCGCCAGGAACTGTACGTACTCCTCACGGGTGACCCGACCCTTCTGAATGTACCGATCTACAACACGCGTATCTAAATGACGCAGACTCGCCATATATGATGCGGGTGCCAAGACCGGACGTTTGGGTCAAGTGTTTCGTGGACTCGTCCGCTACCCCACAAGCAGACTTGCCCGTATCCGGAATGTGTGTAGAAGCACGTCCGTTATTGGCGCCGAAAGGCGTATAAAGAAAAGAGGTTCTAGGTGCAGTCTGAGAGTGGGGTAGCCCCAGATATCCGACACATGATGGAAGTCATCCGCGATGAAGCCGCCTTCGTGGAGACTCTACAAAACGAGATCGCTAAGGTGATTGTAGGTCAGCGCCGCATGGTGGATCGCATTCTCATCGGCCTTCTCACCGGCGGACATATTCTGCTAGAGGGAGTTCCGGGGTTGGCGAAAACGCTGTCGGTCCATACCGTAGCCAATGCGATCCGCGCTTCGTTTTCCCGGGTCCAGTTCACCCCTGACTTGCTTCCCGCTGACGTGGTTGGGACCCTGATATACGACCCTCGCAACCATACTTTCGAGCCTCGCAAGGGACCGATATTCGCAAATGTTGTGCTTGCCGATGAAATCAACCGGGCCCCGGCGAAGGTGCAATCAGCACTGCTCGAGGCCATGCAAGAACGGCAGGTGACCATCGGCGATACGACCTATCCGTTGCCATCCCCGTTCCTCGTGCTCGCAACCCAAAACCCAGTGGAACAGGAAGGTACCTACCCACTCCCAGAAGCTCAGCAGGACCGTTTCATGCTTCACGTGAAGGTTGAATACCCTACCCGTGACGAGGAAAGACAAATCCTTGCTCGCTCCAACCAAAAGCCGGTGCCAGTTGAGGCAGTTATTGACCTCAGCACCCTAGAGCGCGCCCGAGGTATCGTGGGCAACGTCCACGCTGATGACAAATTGAGC
The DNA here is from genome assembly GCA_019634385.1 of Myxococcales bacterium. Classification (GTDB taxonomy): domain Bacteria; phylum Myxococcota; class Kuafuiibacteriia; order Kuafuiibacteriales; family Kuafuiibacteriaceae; genus JAHQVK01. The sequence continues at coordinate 8,605 of JAHQVK010000228.1, forward strand.
GACTACATCGTGGATTTGGTATGGGCCACTAGAGAACCGGAGAAGGCGGGCCTCCCAGATTTGGCTCCCCTGATCGATATGGGCGCCTCACCGCGAGCCTCGATCGCCTTAAACAAAGCGGCTCGGGCCCATGCGTTCCTAAAGGGCCGACCCGCCGTGTTCCCAGATGATATCAAGGCTCTCGGACCCGATGTCTTTAGACACCGCATCAAGCTGAGCTACGAAGCAGAGGCCGAGAACGTGAGAGTCGAGGAAGTTGTTCAACGCGTGTTCGACGCCGTACCCGTTCCTTAAGCTCGAGGACCCGATCCGTGAAGAAAGCCTTAGTAGAGACTCGGGACGAAACCCGAGAAGTTCTGCGTCAGGTACGCCGGATTGAGATCGCCACCCGCCGCGCGGTGAATGATCAACTCGCCGGTCGCTACCATTCGGTCTTTAAAGGTCAGGGCATGGCCTTTTCCGAAGTCCGACCTTACATGCCCGGTGACGATATCCGTCACATCGATTGGAATGTCTCCGCCCGTCATGCGGAAGAAGGACTTTTTGTAAAACAATTCACTGAAGAACGAGAACTCACCGTCATGTTGGTGGTTGATCTATCCGCCAGTGGTGCCTTTGCCACCCGCGGAGAAGTCAAACGTCGACGCCTCGCCAAGTGTGCAGCCATGGTCGCATTCTCAGCGAGTACCAACAACGACCGGGTGGGACTTGTAGCCTTTACCGATCATGTTGAACTCCATCTGCCTCCCCGTAAGGGCCGAGGCCACATGTTGCGGGTCATCCGGGAAGTGCTGGAAGCCACACCCACCAGTCGGGGTACAAATATTGAGGCCGCCCTCGCCCACCTCAATCAGGTACAACGACGACGATCGGTAGTCTTTGTCATGTCCGACTTTCTGGACGACAACTTTGACCGCCCCATGCGCCTGGCTCTCGCTCGCCATGACGTGGTTGCTATGCGGGTCATTGACCCTGCGGAGCGCATCTTGCCGGATCTGGGTCTGGTGGAGATGGTAGACGCCGAGACTGGGGCCACCCAGCTCGTTGATTCATCCAGTCCTTACGTCCGTGCCGCTTATACCGAACACCGGACAATAGCCCTACATCAAACAAAACGACGCCTCACCGACCTCGGCTGTGATGTCGTAGATATCTCTACAGACGAGGATATGGTAAAGCCACTCGTCAGTTTCTTCCGGGTCCGTGCCCGGCGACAGAGGTCTGGACGATGAGCCCGCCCCTGCGTACCGAAGCCCATGTGGTTGCGCCCTCTCAAGGGGCACCAAATGAAGGATTACCGACAGTGGGCGCCCCACTGACGTTCGTGATCACCGCCCGGCACGTCGAACCGGGTGTAGCCCTTTTACCGGTTGATCTTAAATGGCCAAAAGAATGGGGGGAACGTAGAACCGCACGGGTCCACAAACGGACCATGGACGGAGATACCGAAGTGGACACCTACCGGCTGGAGCTGGTGCCATTCACATCCGGTATCCTCGAGATTCCCTCCATCCAGCTGGCGTTGGGGAGCACAACCGCAGCCACCGAGCCCGTACTGGTGGATGTGAGCTCAAATCTGAGTAACGAAGAGCTCCAGGTAGCCAGCTCAACCCAGCCCGAAAATCTCGCCGTTTTGGAGAATATGACCGCTCACAACCCAGAAGCGGCTCTGCTCGAGGTTTGGGATACACGTCCGGGGTGGGGAATTACGGGCCTGGTGGTGGTCGTGCTGCTGGGGATAATTGTCCAGCGCATGATCATGGCCTATCTGGCCCGTAGTCGAATCCCGCGGCCACCGGCTCCGCCAAGACCGGCCCATGAGGTCGCTCTCGAAGAACTTCAACACCTTCGGGAGCGATCGCTTCTCAGTGAAGGCGAGCTAAATCCGTACTACACGGAGCTCTCCAGAATCGTAAGAACCTACCTCGGCGCACGATACCAATTTGATGCCGTCGAGCGGACCCTCGAAGAGCTCATGGCTGCCCTCTCGGAACGAGAAACCCCTGGTCTACATCCTGCTGAGATCCAAAGCCTCCTTGCCGAAGCTGATCTGGTGAAGTTCACCAAATTCCAGCCATCGTTTGAAAGTGCCCAAGCGGCAGTGAAAACCGCCCAGCTCATTGTCGAAGGCAGCCGGCCGGTGGTGCTCCATTCAGCCTCTGATGAAAGCGCCCCCACAGTCCCCACCTCTTCAAGTGAAGCTTCTCCCTCCAACGAAGGAGCACAACCATGAGTCTGAGTTTGGGTACGCCGTGGTTTTTGTTGGGGCTCATTCCGGTTGGGATGACGGTGATCTATCTCGTTCGTCGCCGGCGATTTCGGATGGATCCGGCCCTCATGTTTTCGTCCACTAGTCTCCTATCTCCATTACCGACAACCGTCTGGGTTCGCCTGCACTGGCTCCCGGATGCACTTCGTATCATGGCTTTGGCCTTGTTTGTCGTGGCCCTCGCCCGCCCACAAGTGCCTGGAGAAGCGGGCTGGGACCAAACCCAAGGCATTGATATTGTCTTGGCGGTAGACACCTCCGGATCCATGCGGGCCGCGGATTTTCAGCCGCGAGATCGCATGGCGGTAGCTAAGCGCTCGATAGCCGACTTTATCCGGCAACGGACCAGCGACCGTATAGGATTGGTAGTTTTTGCCGGTGAGGCGGCCAGTTGGGTCCCCCTCACCCTCGATTACCGATTAATGATCGATATGCTGGACGAGGTAGAGGTCGGAATGCTGCCGGACGGCACGGCCATCGGCAGTGCCGTCGGCACGGCAGTCAATAGGTTGCGGGAGAGCTCCGCGACCAGCCGGGTGGTCATTCTTTTGACCGATGGCGACAATAACGCGGGTAATCTATCTCCGCGAAAGGCTGCGGAGCTTGCTCAAGAACTGAATATTAAAGTCTATACTATCTTGATTGGGCGGGGAGGCCCCGTCCCCTTTCCGGCGGGCAACGACATCTTTGGTCGCCCCGTGTTTCAAGAGGTGGAGGTGCCCACCAACCCTCAGCTGCTGAAGGACATCGCCAAGCTCACGAACGGAGAGGCCTACGAGGCCAAAGACTCTACCGAGCTTGACCATCAACTATCGTCGGTGCTCAACGCCCTCGATCGCAGCCGGTTGGAATCCACCATCACCGAACCCCCAAAAACTGAACTATTCCCCTGGGTGATTGCTCTCGCCCTTCTCCTGCTCGGCCTGGAGTGGAGTCTGGGCTTCACCCGTCTTCGGAGATTTCCATGACTAGGAGGTATTCGTGAGATTTGGTGCCCCGTGGGCGTTATTCTTTTTACTGTTGGTGCCGGCAATATTGCTGGCCCACTGGTTCTATCACCGCTGGCGCCAACTTCGGATGGCCCGAGCTGGAGATCCATTCCTGCTCGAAGCCCTAACCAGCGGTTGGCAACAACACCAACAAACGCGCAACCTGCAGACCCTATTGTTGGCCACCACCTTCGCGTTTGCCTGCATTGCTCTCGCTCGACCCCAACTGGGCATGCGCCCCCTGGTTCGCCAGGCTCGGGGCATGGATGTGGTCATTGCTTTGGACCTGTCCCGATCAATGTATGCCCGCGATGTGGTGCCATCCCGACTGAAACGAGCCAAGGTGGAGCTAGGCGTCCTCATCGAGCAGCTACGCGGCGATCGGGTCGGCTTGGTCGGCTTCACAACCATTGGTCTGCCTCTGTGCCCCCTCACCATCGATCATGCGGCCCTCCGGATTCAACTTTCGGGTGCCGAGCCTGGTGATCTGCCGAGAGGCGGTACGTCCGTAGCCGCGGCTATTAGAGCCGCAGCTCAAATGTTAGAGGCCGCAGGACACCCTAAAGCCGACAAAGCTATCGTCGTGCTCACCGATGGTGAGACCCACCTTGGGGACCCGGTACAGGCCGCTACCGAGGCTTCTCAACAGGGGATCGTGGTACACGTAGCCGGGGTTGGCTCCATGGTCGGCGAACCGATTCCGATCGTGGACGAAACCGGCACAGTCAGCGGTTACATCAAAGACAAACAGGGCAACACGGTGGTTTCTCGGTTAGATGATAACACACTCAAAGCCATTGCCTCCGCAGGCAACGGCCTGGTGGCACTGCCATCAGGGACGGGCGGCCTAGATCTTGGTACTATCGCTCAGCATTTGGCCTCACTTCGAAAAGCAGAACAGGAAGAACGAACGGTGCACGTGTTCGAAGAGCGGTTCATATGGGTGCTGGTACCAGCGTTCTTGCTTCTATTGCTGGCAACCCTGATTCGTCCCACTAGACCCGCCGGTCTCCCGCGCATAGCGCTCTGCCTCGCTTTGGCCGGGGCGGGAGGTGGTCTCGGTGCCCCAAAAGCTTTTGCCCAGGAACTTCTCAAGCGAAACCATCCGAAGGTTGAAGAGGGTGCCAAGGCGCTCCAGAACGGCCAAGCAGATGTCGCCAAAGAGGCTTTCCGAGCGGCACAAGAGGCGATCGGTGACCATCCGGTCCTCACCTACAATCAGGCGCTCGCGGACGCCGCTCAGGAAGAGCTGACGGAAGCAATCTCCGGATTTCGTGCAGCCGCGGCACAAGCGGAGGATCCGAATCTCCGGGCCAAAGCTAGCCTGGGGCTAGGCAACGCGCTTCGAAAGCTCAAAAAATATGACGAAGCCGCCGCAGCATACCAAGAGGCGCTGCTTGACGACCCCGCTCTGTCTGGTGCCCGTCGTAATTTGGAGCTAACCCAGTTCATGAAAGCGGTCCAAGCCGCCCAACCGCCATCGGAAAACGAGGGAGACAACGAGTCCTCCGAGGACAACGATCAAAAAGACCCTCAAGACTCCGAAAACGAGGAGAACAAAGAGAACCAGGAGGAGGATAGCAGCCAACAAAATGAAGACCCGTCGGATGAAGACGGGGAACAAGATCCCTCCGAAGAAGAGCAAGAGCAAGACCGCGAAGAGGACGAGCCGGAAAAGGACGGCGAAGAGGCTCCATCCGAAGAAGAGCCAGAACAAGACCAAAATGAGTCCGAGGAGGGAGACCAAGACCCTCCTGAAGAAGAAGATTCAGGCTCTACGGACAACCAGGCAGAGAACGGAGCGAATGAATCCTCCGATGAAGAACAAGATCTATCTCGTCAGGAGGCGGAAGCGATTTTGGACGCGCTGCAGGCCGAAGAAAAAGCACTGGAGCGCAAGCGACTCCTCAAGCGATTTAAGGGTCGACCCGTGGAGAAAGACTGGTGAAACGCTTCTTAAACTGCGCGCACGGCATCATTGGGCTGGCCGTGCTCAATGCCTCCCCCCCCGCCTTAGCGAACATCACCGTGGAGGCCACTGTATCGGACTCCCAAGTTATGCTCGGTGATATCGTATCTGTCGATATCCATGCGGTAGCCTCCGTAAACGGGGACATCGCCATTCACTGGCCCTCGGTCGAAGGATTGACCCTCATCGGTCAATCGGAGGGCACCCAAATGTCCATGTCCTGGACATCAGCGGGCCAACAGATTCGCCGAGAAAAAACGCTGCACGTAGAACTCAGCGCTGACACCCCGGGGACCAAACGTATCCCTCCGATCGTGGCTCGGGTGGGCCGACATAGTGGTGAAAGCCAACCCATTAAGATAGACGTTCAGGACCCGGGTACCACCACGCCACCCGAAATAGCCTCCAGCGGGAAGGTGGTTCCTCCCGATAGTACAGAGCAAGATATCTTCGTCCGGTATCGACTGAGCAAAGGGGATGTCTGGCTCGGTCAGCAAGTATTTCTGGATCTCGAAATATTTGCCTCTCGCCAGGCAAACTTCCAGGTCGATAGTATCCCTCCCCCACCGGACCTAGACGGTTTTTGGCGCGAGACATTGGAACGCCCCAAACGGTTGTCACCCCGGCGAGAGATCATCAACGGTCAAACCTACCAGGTCTTTCGAGCGTGGCGAATGGCGCTATTCCCACTGCAGGCCGGTACCCGAACCCTGCAACCGGTGCCCGTAGAGTTCCGCAAAGGTGGGCGGGGATTCTTCGGCGGAGGCAGCCGTCTCCGCAAACGTACTCGAGCGGTGGGGCTGAATGTTAAACCCTTGCCCACCGACGGTAAACCGAACAACTTCTCGTCCTCCAACGTCGGCGAATACACCCTGAGTGCTAAGCTGGGACAAGACTCGGTAGTCACCGGAAAGGCGGTGGTACTTCGAGTCACCCTCTCCGGCCAGGGCAACATTAAAAGCGCCCGGCTCCCCTCTCTTGACTCGCTCGAGGGCTTCAGAGTCTTTCCCCCTACGATCACCGACGAGGTGAAAGTGACCCTCAGCGGCGTAAAAGGTCAGAAAACCGCCGAAATCCTTTTGGTTCCCCATCAACCCGGCACCTTCAACATTCCCTCCTTGGAGCTACCGATATTTCGCCCTGAAGCCGGCACTTATGCTGTTTTGCAGACCCCTTCTCTACCGTTGACGGTGGAGGGACCGGCCGAGCCAGCACCAAATGCCCAGGCCAAAACATCAGAACCAGAGCTAGCCCAGAGCCAGAACCCAGCGACTGACCACCGCCCACTTCGATTTACCGCCACCCTAAGCCCTCCTCCAACGCTTCCTTGGCGCCAGCCCTTGTGGTGGACCGTACTATGGCTCGGCCCAATCCTCTTAATCCTCCGAGGAATGTTAAGCACCCTTCACCGGCGGTGGACCCAGCATCGCTTTCACCACAATCAACGAGGAGTGGTTGAAGCTCAGCGCCGAGCAAGTCGACGGCTCAGTGAAGCGGAGCTTGCTGCTCAGCAAGGCAACCATCCCGAGGTAGCTAGCGCATGTATGGATGCATTCTACGCCAGTGCTCGAGGCCAGTTAGGCATAGAGCTCCAGGGCAAGACCGCCGAAGAGCTCAGCCAAACCCTAAGAGATCGAGGCGCCCCCGAGGCCTTTGCCAACGACGTAGCCAAAGCGTTTGAAGAAGCTAGTTACGCTCGTTACGCACCCGTCAGCACCCCGAGCGATCTGCTTAATACCGTCCGCCAATGGACAAACCTTGCTGAAGGATTAAAACATATGAACAAGAGGGTTCTGTAATGTCTGTTTGGCTTTCGCTCCTGCTGATAAGCAGCGTAGCCCCCGAAGTACAAAAAGACTTCTCCGCGGCTCGTGAGCACGCCCTCGCCCAAAACTACGATCAAGCGGCAGCTCTGTATCAGTCTATCCTCGAGCGAGGTGTGTTTGACGCAGATGTACACTACAACTATGGCCACGTCCTCGAAAGCGCCAATAAACCGATCGAGGCCATATTGCAGTATGAGTTGGCACTCATCCTGGACCCCACAGACGACGACGCAGCCCACAATCTGCAGCAGCTCCGCCAACGAGTAACCACCAACCCTCTCCCCGCAACCAGTAGCCAGGCCATAAGCTTGGCTGACGTCATTCGTCCGTTTGTTGGAAGTTCATCCCAAGTAGTTACTATTGGCTGGCTCAGTGCTGTGATACTGCTTTTGGGATGTACCCTTCAATGTTTACCTCGAAAAGCCAGGCCTAAGCTCCTACCGGTAGGACTGATAAGCGTGGCTATACTCGGCCTCGGATGGGTGGCCTTAGCTGCAGTACCCTACACCGAAACCCGAGCGGTGATAACGCAGGAGACTGTTCTTCGTAAGGGACCCGACGAGCGCTTTGCCAGCACCGGCAAGGTATACCCAGGAGAATTGGTGCGGATTTTGGACGTTACCGCGGGCTTTCGCCACGTTCAGAGGAAAGATGGTACGGCGGGCTACGTGAAGGTCAGCATGCTCGAGGCCCTCAGCTACCCCCAGTAATCAACTTCATCAATACCGATCGGACCTTAGTGACCGGTATCTATATCCTCATAGTTGATGGACTTGGCTCAGCAACCATCCTTCAGACCATCTTTGTGTGCAACATCTCGACCGGCTCCACCTTTCGTCAGCTACCGGTTGATTTAGCCCAGTGTGTAGCTATCGAGCCCCGCTTTTCGAGAAACGCTCTGAGGACGAGGCGAGCGTACCTGGCGGTACGCGACCAAGGAGAGACTTCTCGTGGTCAGGACCTTTCACGGAAAGACCGGCCGATGGACGCGTGCAGGGCTAGATCAACCGGCTGTACAGCAAAGACCAGGAACCCCCTCCCGTTCGAAGTACGGAAGGTTCTGACGCCTCAACTTAATGATGGTTGATGGTCACTACGGCAATACGAGGCGCCTTGGCGGCACAACCACCGTTTTCCACAACCACAATCTCATTTTTTGAGTTTGGTAAGAGCGCTAGGCCATCCGGGCTACATAACAACGTGTCCGTGCCGTCGGGGCTGAGCAACCGTATGTTGCGGGCCCCGCGGTTCGGTTCCGGTGACGAGGGGTCTGCGGCGGTAAGCGTTCCGCGGCCTACATTTGAAACTATCAGGGTCCCATCAACAAATTCGAGCCCGTTGGCACCACTCCCTCCGGTTGGAGGACCACCCACTAGGCCACCGGTGAGCCAAGGTTCAGCCGGGGTGGACTTGAGAGCGCTTGCCGCGGGTACCCGTAGTACCCGGCCCAGTGAAGAGTCAGTGATCCAAAGGGACTCGTCGGGCCCAACAACAACATCATTGCAAAACGGCGCCTTGGTAGCCTCCCCTTTGGGCAGAACGTGGCGGGCAACTTCCTCTGCGGTGGACAGGCTCACCCCCACGAGTTCTCCACCTTTTTCCTCCTCGGGAAGCTTAGGATCTGAGTCACAGAGCCAGAGGAGTCCACGCTTTTCGTCAACGGTCAGTCCCAGCACACCGCGATGGGTGATGGATGTTGGTACAAAGAGCTCCGCGGTGGTGGACCCCGCGGGGATACGATGCACAACACCTTCCGCGATGCTTCCAATGTACAAAGTACCATCGTCAGCGGCGGTAATTCCCTCTGGATAATAGCGCTTGCCGGGTAGTTGTACCGCAGGCCCCAGAGCACCACCCTCCAGGGGGATCGAGCGAGCCTGGAACGGTAGCTGAGGTTTGTCATCCCCAAACAATGAACCAAGCTGGCCAATGGCGAACCACACCTCGTTGCCGCGAATAGCGGCAGTGGTTGGGCGGAGCAACACCGCCTTATTATCGGTCAGCACCCGAACCTTCCCGGTGATGATGCCCTCGTCTGTCTTCGGGGATGACGGCGGCTCGGAGAGCTTCGTTTGGGCGGGAGACGGGGTAGTTGACTTTGTTGGCGTGGAGAATTTTTGACAGGCGACGGTAGAGATCAAGCAGAGAGCGAGGCCGGTTGCGACCCGGTGACGGTTAATGAAGCGTGGTTTTTGCATGATTATTTAGTCCTTGGTGGCAGTGGTCAGGTATGTATCCGGATCGAACCGCGATCAGCCAACCTTTGGCATAACTCTCCACCGCACATACAAGTGCCCATAAGATGGGTTCTCCTGCCTCAGAACGCAAACCCACCTGATTTCGCTTCTGATGTCCCCAAGGTCAAAGCGATTGACGCTCTTAGGACTCATATTTACGGCAAAGAG
>JAHQVK010000229.1 GCA_019634385.1 Myxococcales bacterium
ATCGATTGCGCCTGATGTATTCGGGTGTTGAATCTCGGTTGTGGGGTTGGGGGGCAACCTCCAACGCACTAAAATTTACGGCGGGGCGTTATGGGTGGATTGGGTCACAGATTTCTGATGACAATCAGATGCTTTTGCTGCCCTGCTCATTGTTACTTATCTTCTGGTAGTGGGTTATAGAATTTTTTGTTAAGATAGTTATTGGCGGTCCATATTGCCACTTGCTATTCTTAGCATTTCGAATGCTTGATGTCTTTCTATTTGCCACAGCATTATCATGATCGGGTTGGTACGTGGATGAAAAGGGTCTGTTTTCTACTCTGAACGGGGCGCTTGTTTATGATGAAGATAGCGAGGCTTACAGCAGAAATCCCTTGGGTTGAACCCAAGTTCCAGCTTCTACGCGGGGCTATGCCCCGCTGCGCGACCCCTTGTTGATTCTTACAGAATCAATTCAAGGTGGCTTTGCTGTATGACTATGGCGTGCCTGATCGATGCTGTGTGGTTGGAGTTGTACTTATTTGTCATTGCCGCAAAGTGCACCTGAGTTGCGCATCCGGCTCAGCTCACCTGTACGCGGAGCGAGGCCCAGCAGAACGTAGGAGCCGGAACTTGGTTCAGCTCAAGTGATTTCTGCTGTATGGACAAAGGCCGGTGTTAAGGATGGGCCATGCCATCTGATTGCACCACTCAGCGAGAGGTCTTGGCCTCTGAGAAGGGGTTTTTGGCCTTAAACCTGAGTGTGTCAAACGTACCTCACCGCTCGTGAAGTAAGGTGAGCATGGCCAGTACTGTAGCCGGCAAACGCTTTAGGAAGCACTTCAAGATAGCTTGGAACTATTGTGAAGGATGTGGTTGCCTGAAGATTAGGTTCGGAGGGAGGCTGTTTACCAGGAGACGCTCGATCCGAGCCAGGGCGGACTTCTTGCTTGGTTGACGCTTATTTGGTTAATGTTTAGAGCCTATCAATGTCTCTGGCAGGGCTTAGGTTTTGTTGCCATTTTTTCGCGAGTACTACCAAGTCACTATTATTCCCCGCTGATCCAGGCTATTTGCGGTTGTGGTAGCGGTGAGAATGGAGAGGTCCCGCAGATAAGTTCCGAAAAATAATCGCGTTGGTCATCTGACTAGTTATTATGTTTGCGATGGTATTTCTTCATCTTATTCGTGGGTTCATCCTGTGCAAATATTTCACTAAGGCTCTGCGCTATAACTACACCTTTATCTTTGCTTTTACCATGATGTCAATATCTGGTTGTAATCGTAATGCGACCGGTGCACCTGATGCTTTAGCTCCGCTTGCTCAAACCATATTGTGGGAGGAGACTGGGGCAGCGGTAGTACGTCCATCCACAAACTCGTTCTCGCCATCACTTAGCTATCTACCAGATAACTATCTTAAGGCTGAGGTCTGGTCTCCTCTGGTTGGTGTTATATTTGATGAAAGCCCCTGGGGCATATCATCTTCTCATATAGGCCTATATGAGAGAAATGTAAGCTTTTGGGCGCCGCAAGTGCGCTCTGCAGGGATCAGCTGCACCAGGGGTTTTGACCTGAACTTTGCAGCTCACGGTGATACTGCGCTTCGTAGGTTGAAGGCCAACGGCCAGAGCGTCAGCGGTATCCTAACGATGGGGGGCTCGTTTCCCACAGATATGAAGCGTTGGCGGCGCCACGTTATGAAAACAGTTCAGCGTTACCGAAAACACGTACGTTACTGGGAAGTATGGAATGAGCCCCCCAACTTTAGCGAAAGTGACTCTCCCGAAGAATATGGACGTATTGTGGTCGAAGCCTACAATGCCGCAAAAAGCATTGACCCTAAGCTACAAATAGGACTTGCGGTGAGAAGCGTTGAGCTAAGTTTCCTCGATCGAGCGTTTGTTCAGGTTCCAAAACTAAGCGGGACCTTTGACTATGTGACTGTGCATCCTTATGAAACCCTCGCTATGGTTGAGCGAGGCTGGGAGCAAGCATATATGAGCATTCGGGGCAGCATTCGACGTCTATTGATGAAGCGTAGCCCAGCCAAAGTAGATGTGCCGGTTTGGTTTACAGAGATAGGACAGCATACACGGTTTCACTGTGAACCTAAGGGAAAAATATCAGGAGTTTCTAATGAAGGACAAGCGGCTTTACTCGTCAAAGCCTACACGATGGGTATTGCTCAGGGCGCAACCCGTGTTCATTGGTTTGAGGCTAAAGATGGTGATGGCAATGCCTCTTGCATCCAACTCGACGACCATGATCGCGAGCTCCATCCGCGATGCCATCTTGTTCCTTTCGGGTTGATCAATGGATGCACAGCTAAGCCTCGGCCGGCCTTTAACGCCCTTAACATCCTGACTCAGAACCTTGGGGATATTCCACACTATCTTGGATGGATAACTTTTGAACACAAACATTTTGGATTCCTTTTTCGAGGAAAGAGTGATGTAACCATGGTTGTTTGGTCACAGCCGAGCAATACTTTTATTGCCGACTTTGGCCAGGGGGCCACGGTTACTAAAATAACTACCGGCGAGAGGCGGGAGGTAGAATGGTACGAGGTTGGACCCACTCCTGTGATAGTTTCAGGACTTTCCGAAGACTTTGCTGCAACTGCACTGGCCAATCTGTCCCTACCGTTTCCCTGGGGTGGAGACTTTACCACAGCACAGCAAGTTCGTTTTGAAGGCTCTGGTCTAGAACAAGGTCTCCATGTCAAACAAACTCCAGTACCTCGTATCTTCGATGGCGTAGAGGCCTATGATGCAAGTCGATACATAAATACGATTTTTGGTGTAGATCGAAATTTTATGCTCTATGATAGCGAAAAAATTAGGATCACGGTTGTTGCTCGGCGAAATATTTCTCACGTTACTGCGGGCTTTAACCTTTGGTACGAATCAAAGGACGGATATGTGCAATATCGTGGCCCTGAAGAGGGGTGGTACAACATACCCAGAGGACAACAATGGCATACTCGTTCGTGGGTAGTGGATGATGCACAATTTGTTGGTCGCTGGGGATATAATTTTTCCTTCGAATCTGACAGTAAAAAATATAGTGGTTATAGTATTCGTAGCGTTACGATTACCAAAATATAATTATTATATGTCTTTTATATTAAACGTTTTTCTAGTCGTCGGAGATAGTCAGACATAGGAAATAAAGGGACATCGGCGCTAGTAAGTGGATTCGATGGATTTGGTACCTCGCTATATTCAAATGGATCGTCAATATCCCATATAAGATAGTACATATATATATATAGAAGTTCAACGAAGAAGACCACAGATATGGCTGAGGTCAGAGAATGAAAGCGGGTAAGGAGAAGTAAGACAGTGATGGCAACGATGAGAAGCTCCAAGAGGGCATAACCCGTCGGAATAAATCCTGTCCGGGAGATAACATGTGTTCGGGTGATGGTAGCTCGGATGTCGAACATATATTGGTGTACACGACCAACGATAGGAGGTGCGGCCCCGGCCGAGAGGAGGGTCTGAATCATACAATTGTAGTTCGTAAGACGGTCGTGAATGGTATCCTGGTTGATACGTTGGCAAAACCAATCCATTATAGATCGGCCGAGCTCGAGGATCTCCTGACGTGAGTGTTTAGGATCAATACCAGTTTGTTGGGCTAGATTAGCACTCATTTCTTCGAGGCCTTCGAGGAGAGTGGCCAGGTGGCCCGGGATCTTCTCACTCTCTTTGTAATCCGCAAGGGTTCCCGCTAGCATAAACCCAATCAGAAAGATTCCTGATGTGAATACAAGTCGCACCTCCTGGATTTCCATCATACCTTCAAAGTTGAATAGATAGGTTAGAGCCAGTTTGAGAAGCAGAGCAACCGCGGCGTAGGGAATTGTAGCGGCAATGAGTCGCCACTTGAATAGATAAGTGAGCATTGATTCCTGTTCTGGGTAAGCCCCAATCAGCCGATTGCTCTGACTGAGCAACCGTCCTCAGAACAGACTTTCGGCGGAACGTTCCGATTACCACCGCCAGTCACTAATTGCATACGGTTAGTATGTGGCATCATCGTCAAAGGCTCCGCGAAAAGTCTTCATGACTTACAAGGAAAGACTACATGAATTAGGGTAGTAGGCCAAGCCGATTGGCGGCTAGCGAATTGCAGACACTGGCTTTATCCACAGTATCAGCAGTGCAGCTGACTGATCTACCTGTTCTGGTGTTCTGTGCTCCGGTTGGTAGGAGGGGTACAATTGGTTTGGTCTGAGGGGCTGGCTCACTAAGCGAGTCACCTTAAGGTAGGGTCTGCGATTCGCCTTGATAAACGGTGAGATCCATAAAATCTATTTACTATAGTGATCAAGCGTCCCTCTTTAGCTTGTCCGTCTAATGTAAATGAACTGGTGAGAAGATTTGGCCTCTAACTAGCAGCCTGTTGATTTGGCCATGTGTGTAGCTATTGAGCCAGGCTTTTGGTTAAACGCTCTGACGACGAGGCGAGCGTACCTGGCAGCACGTGACCGAGGAGAGACCGGCCCATAGATGTGTGCAGGGCTAGATCAACAGGCTGCTAGGGCGTGGGCGATTGGTTCGATGTAGGTTTGCTGGACTTATGTTGCAGTAGATAGCCGTGGGCTTGAGTTCAAGCTTCTGCCGCTTCGCTCCGTTTTGGTTGCTGCACGGTCAGTTGAAGACGCTCTTGGGGATGGGAGAGGATCACCTAAATAATATTGTTGAACAGGAGTGACCCCTTGAATTGATTCTGTAAGAATCAACAAGGGGTCACTCCGCGGGGCATTGCCCCGCGGAGACGCAGGAACTTGGGCTCTATTCAAGTGATTTCTGCTGTAGTGCTTATGAAACAAAAAGAGGATATGATCAGCTGGTGATTGGAGATAGAGATTGGGTCACTACGAGGGTGAGATTGAATAAAGTCTTTGAACGATGAGGGGTTACACCAGTCACTCTTGCCGAAAAGATGGTTCTTGAGCTGCCTCACGTGAATATACGATCACATGACGAGGCGGTGATGGGAGATAGAGAAGGGTCACTACGAAGGTGAGGTTGGCCAAAATCTGAGAACGATGAGGGATTACGCCAAGCTCTCCTGCGGAAGAGATGGTTGTTCAGGTTTCTCACGTACACGAAAGATGATACGACCGGTTGGTGATCGGAAATAGAGACTGGAGTTACTACGAAGGTACGTTGGTATAAGGCTAGTCAACGATGAGGGAGCACCCCCGGGATTCTTGTCGAAGAAAGCCAAGTCAGTTCGGACGATGTGTCACACGAAAAGGCTGAGTGAGGTGTGGGGTCTCCTATCATCTACTAGGATTTAGGCAAAAAACTATCAGGGTAAAGATTATACGATCATTTCGCCAGTCTTCGGATGTATGCCATTGATATAAGCTCGCAACGCCACAACTTTTTCATTCTCCCATTCAAGAACCTCTACCCCCCCCAAAGAATGTTCTCCCGTATTAATAGTAAACTCGACAACGGTAGTATCCGCAGTAAAAAAAATGCGATGCACTATGATGGGCGGATTACTAAAGAGATGCTCTTCAAACTCAGTTTTAAAGTGGTCCAGCACCTCAGATTTGGTGCTCATGGACGGAGCGGATGGGAACTCGAATACAATGTTGTCAGCCAAAAGGGAACTAAGTGCCTCTATGTTACCAGAATCAATGGCTGCAATGAGCATTTCGGTTTTAGTTACTAAACTTGTCATCGATTTACCCTCCCTGATCAAACAACGTTCGTCTACTTTCTTACCACGAGACTTCGGTTGAACCACTATGAAAACTGGTTCAAGAGAACGCATAGGCTGAACGAAGATTCAGATAGAGTGTTCTTCACCTAGAACTGGTAAGCTCTTTGTGATACTCAAGACAGAGATCACTCGAGATTTATTCCTACCAACGCCCAAAGGTCTTATCATGCTTGCTCAATAAAATGGAGCAGATCTTAACCAGAAAAAGCAAGACTGCACACTACGAAATGCGTTAGTTGTGGGTAAAGCAAAGGAGGTAAACGATATAAGCTGTGAGCGATTATATACTTATTAGCTAAGACTTTACATTTGCCCGATAAACCCTTATTGTGGTGTTTGTCACAGCTTGAAGCGCCGCGTCTAGTTACTCTAGGCCGGCTGTAAGATGTACTCCAGAGCTTGTCAAAACAGTCTAGAGCAAGAATTTGATTATTATCAATGACTTGCATCGCTTTAGAACGGTCTCTCTGACCGCAACGATACGCAAATAAGCAGCTTGGCTTTGATGGTTAGATGGGTATTTGTTTGCTACTTGTAAAATGAGGAGCAGACTTCAAAGAGCGCTTGCCAAATCGTTTAGCAGAGTAAGAATGCCGATGTTGGCGGATAGATAATAACGAAGAGAGTCGTATCGCAAATGCCGAATATCTAGGGTGGCTTCCGGTAGTCTCCGAGTTAATAGGCCTCTTTCTGTAGCCAAATATCGATCCAAACGGAGTTCGGAGTAAGTAACCGGCAATGGTCCATCGACGAGAGCAACTAATAGATGCGTCCAAGAGCCGTATCGTTCGAGTAGATGACTCGCACCGGTTCGAACCTTCCAGAACAAAGAAGGTCTGCCAGGAGGCCATACAAGCAATGGCATGATAGCAGAATATGTATCCTCAATGAGCTCGTGGCGTTACACAAGAAAATTTCATCAGCTCCCAAGAGATCAGGTTAGTTGATCTAACCATACAAGAGGACCTGATTGACCGATCACGGGATTAGAGCTAATGTCGTGTATGCACCTGCCTGTTGAAAGCTGGGTCTAGCTAGGTCTCGCCTTTACACTCCGTCTGCTGAGATGGTGCTGTCGCCCGCGTGTGTGAGCTGCTATATCGCCTTCAATACGCTAGAGTAGGAATTTATGGAACCACTTCGGTTTTACTTCGACTTTATCTCCCCTTACGCTTACCTCGGCTGGCAGTGTGTTAGGCCTCTTGTTGCTCGAAACGGGCGCGAAATCGAACCAGTCCCGATCTTGTTCGCTGCCCTCCTCAATCACTACGGTCATCTAGGTCCAGTGGAGATCCCGCCAAAACGCAAGTATGTTTTCAAAGATATTCTTCGCCAAGCCCACGATCTAGACGTCGTGGTGGCTCCGCCGCTAGCTCATCCGTTCAATCCGCTGTTGGCTCTCCGCATCGCTGGTTTGGATCTCGACCCGCCCAATCGCCATCGAGTGATTGATGTGCTCTTTGACGCGATTTGGGTCAATGGTCAGGGAGTGGAGGATCCTGAGATTGTTAGGCATCTTCTGGATGTAGCCGGGCTAGAAGGATTACGGCTAGTGTCGGAGGCTTGCGAGCATTCCGCTAAGGCGCAGCTGTCAGCCACTACCCAAGAAGCACTCGAATGTGGCGTATTTGGGGTTCCAACGGTGGAGGTCCACGGTGAGTTTTTTTGGGGCGTTGACTCATTCAAACACTTAGAGCGATTCTTAGCTGGCAAAGACCCTATTGACCACGAGCAACTTTCGGCCTGGAACAACATCCCGGTCGGCACAAGCCGAAAGAGGCGCTATTAAGAGGGTTTTTGGATAGTGGATGCTATCTAGCTGGCCATCGGAAAAGTGAGTTAGGCGCTTCGCTGGTCCTTTTTCCGTGGAACGTCCGGACCGGCTTCGTCTTTCATCGGTTGCATACGCCCGGTATGCGCCCTCTTCATCCGGAGCGTTCCCCGGAAAAGATACTTCGCGGATCACCCATCCCACTTTTCCGATGGCTTGCTAGTGCTACAGCAGAAATCCCTTGGGTAGAGCCCAAGTTCCTGCTTCGCAGCGGGGCTCTGCCCCGCTGCGCGATCCCTCGTTGATTCTTATAGAATCAGTTCAAGTGGTCTTTGCTGTAAGGAGTCGCTAAGCCAATCTTTTATCAGTGTTAGAGATCTTGATTCTCGATTCAAAAGATATGGTTTAGGTTGGTCACGTTGAAGTAGACGAACTGCAGCCAAGGTAATTCGTCTATCCGGCGGTCCTAAAAATTCTGGTAGTCTCTGATTGTCTTAGCCAAATTTTTCTATTTCTTTGTATCGCATGAGTTGGAAAAAAATTCTCCTCACCATCTTCCTTGGGGCAGTCGTAATATTTGGTATTGCACTTGCTTACATGGTTCTCACCACTCGTAGTCACAGTCCCGCCGAGACTATCACCTATAGCGGCGGGAATATGAAGGTTATAGTAACCTATTGTAGACCTTACAAAAAGGGAAGGGTGATTTTTGGGACAAAAAATCAAGGTGCTCTACAACCCTATGGGGAATATTGGCGGGTTGGTGCTAATGAGGCCACGGAAATTGAATTTAGCAAAGATGTATCTGTTATGGGTAAATCACTTGCAGCTGGACGGTATGTTCTGTACGCAGTGCCTGGTGAATCCGAGTGGACCATCGGATTTAACTCAGATTTAGGGCGATGGGGTTACATGGAAGTGGACCATAGGAAAGATATTCTCCAGGTCACCGCTCCTCACCAATATTTGCCGAAAACTATGGAGCAATTTACGATAGACTTCACCGAGCAGGAACAAGGAGTTTTCTTGAATCTTAAATGGGACCAGTCTTTCATACCCGTAAGTATCGATTTTTAGGTATCGTATATAGTGTACGATTTTTTGAGTAGTATTTAAGACTGTTAGTGTATTGGTTGTATGATATGTTATAGCCTTTTACTATATCGGCACTTGTTATTACCTGATTGGTGTTGTCCTGAGATGTCTGGGCATACATTGTTTACAACAAAGGTACCGTGCCGTTTTCCGTATGAGACTTTTTGTAGGGCCCAAGAAAATTGGTCCCATTCCGAGTAGAGGACGGAAAAGCGCTCTCGGTATGGTCCACACCCAGGGCGTTGAGCTTGGCCTGTTGGTTTCTCCTGGTTACTTGCAGGAGCGGCTCGAAGGCTTCTGTGGACGGCACCTGACCTTGTGCAAGCGCCCGCTACATACGTTGACGATATCCCTCGACATTATCTGGGCAACCTCAACCGCTTACAGCAGCAAGAACTTGTGTTGAACCAAAGTTCCTGCCTCTACGCGGGACTATGCCCCGCTGCGCGCCCACTTGTTGATTCTTAGAGAATCAATTCAAGTGGTTTTTGCTGTATGAGCCAGTGCCATCATTAGGGCCTGTCTTCAAAGGGTCGGTTGCCTTGTCACATAGACTCTGATCCCGTGATCTGCTAGTGTAGTGCGACCGACTTATCAGGAACAATCTAAAGCCTTTCTCGCTCGCAGGACTTTTGTTAAGATATCTTGAGCCTTCGCTGTCCAGATGAAGGGTTTAGGCTCGTTATTATGATGTTCAATATAGGTTG
>JAHQVK010000230.1 GCA_019634385.1 Myxococcales bacterium
GAAACACTTGATGGGTGGAAGTATATTCAGCATCCCCGTCTAAATCTAGTAACTCTATATCCTCATCAAGAATATAAGGCTGATTTATACGTTGGAAGACATAAGCTCGCGTTTCGGGGAACAGACGAACATCATCCGGCAAACGAATTAACTCTGGGAAGCGAACCCATGCCGCCTTCTGATTTCGGTACCAAATATCGGTGGATTCCGCGGATCCCGTCTTAGTCTCGAACGTAATCCCGGTTGTCACAATGGGAGCCACAAATATGGTATCGGTCATCGTAGGTTGCTGCAAAATACCATCCGCAACCCCAAGAGTTATAGCTTCTCTTGACCATATTTGCTCTCCTCGATACGCATCAGTAACTTGCACTGTGTGTAGTCGCCAAAATGGACTGTAACCAGGGTCACCAGGCAAGGCATCCACAATCGGCATACCGATGAATCCGCCATCGTCCTCCAAACGCCATACCGGACTAATAGAAGGCGCGGCGGATCCGTCCATTCGCCAATAAGCAACCGGCGAGCCATCCGAAAACCCCTGAAGATAGCGGATTTGTGTCGTGAATCCGTCAACCTCCGCATTCGACTCATCAACTCGTGGCGCATCTTCGGGGGCAAGATCAGCGGGGCCATAGCTACCGTCCTGCACCGGGCTTCCCTCATCAAAAGCCTCAAGGCATCCAATGGGGATAACTAGTGCTCCCCACACTCCGAACCAGCCTATGTACTCCAGAGTCCCTGACCAACTCATTAAGTATTTTCTCCTCGGTTTAAGGATGACGCTCGGTATGTGCGCCAAGCCATGTACAAAGAACCTGCAAGTAGCATTATTCGGATCAATAGCTATCCCGTTCTTCAATAGTAGACGCTCGCGGTAAGATCGTTCAATCTGCCAGCCGATTGAGCGCTGAGGCCTTGGGTCAACAATTAAGGGCCCTCCAACGTCAGATCTACGAGAGGCTTACCACGATGCCTCCCAAGGATCGACCTATCGATCGCATTAGCTTTCCTGATCGAAACCCTCCCACTTGTCTCATCTCTTTCATTGAAGAACAGGGCCGATATATTTATGTTCGTGTCCCAATAGAGTTGAACAGTCCATTTCCCAGACAAGCCGAATGCGAAGCGTGTAGCGGACCTTGTGTACATCAACTTATGGCTGTGGAAGAGCTTCTCAGTTGGCTCGCGAATCCTGCGCACCCGCGACAGTCAGAACTCTTGAAAGCAGCGGAAACGCAAGCTTGGACCCGATGGCTCGAAGAGCTCGATGATGCTCTAGATTTGCTGGAACAGAGCGCTCAGGACCAGCAGCAAACCACTTTGTGGTGGAATGTAGACGTAGATCAGCTCATATTCGAGCCCTACGTGGTGAGGCCTAATACTCACCGGAAACCGCAAAAAATCCGACTAGATAAGATTCTAAATGCCGGAGACATGGCTGACTGCGATCAAGCTGTTTTTTCGAGCGTTCGCTGGCATCGAAGTCAGCAAAGAGCTGCGAAACGCGCGGGCAACCAGGAGGAGATTTTTGTTCATACCTTGGCCACTCTTATGGGCCATCCCCGGGTCTCCGTTGGCGTTCCTGGTGGTTTACCCTGGAAGATCCGCCGCGTGCAACTCAACGTATCTGTCTGTACCAGCAGTCCCGGTGCAGACATGGTTCTGCACGTTGGTTCTCACCTTGTCTGCCGCGAAGAAGTTCAAAATAGGCCGGACCGACCTCGGTTTTTTGTGTCTAAAACACAGCGAACAATTGATATCTTTTTGCCTTCTCCTGCAGTAGCAAAATTTATCCGTACTTGGGCACACAGGTCGGTGCCCATTCCCTCCGAGCAACTGGGAGCCCTAAACGAACGTCTAACTCGGCTCTATCCACACGTTTCTATCTCATCGGATGTTAGCATCATTCGCGATGAAACCATTTGTCCCTGCTTAGATGCAATAGCCTTACTATCTCCCTTACAGCGTGAGGGCTTACATATAGAGTTTCGTATTCGCCCAATACCTCATGGCCCTATCCTAAAGCCCGGTACAGGGCGTGAAGACCTAGTCAGTCTAACCAACGTACGAGACGTGGTTCGTACCACACGGGATCTTCACGCGGAACGTACTAAGATACTTCGTATCGCAGAGTCTATGGATCTGAGCCATGATCATGACAAACCATTTCATTACACAATATCAAAAACGGCTGATGCCATAGAGATAGTAAAACAGCTTCGATTACATCCCGAAGTTGAATGCCAGTGGCCTAGTCAGAAATGGCATGCCCCAGCCTTAATGAACCATCGACAGCTTCGTATTACCCTAGAGAAAAAGAACGACTGGTTAGAAATTCACGGGGGTGCCCATCTTGAGCAACAACGTATTGATCTCGCAGTACTCATTCAAGCCGCGCAACGAGACCGAGGTTATATCCCACTAAAGGACGGTCAATTTCTCGAACTAGAATCAACCCTCCGTCAGCAATTGTCTCTACTATCTGAGCACCTTGAACCCCACCGAAACCGGTTTCGAGTGCTTCATCACGGTCTCTCAGCGCTCAAGGACTTACTCAGCGAAGTGCCCGAAAACGCAATGACCGGACAGTGGCAGCAATACTTGGAGAACATCAACCATGATGAAAAAGAACCACTTGAGCCTCCAAAGCATCTCCAAGAAATCCTACGTCCTTACCAAATTGCAGGGTTCCGTTGGCTATCGCGGCTTGCTCGACATGGCGCTGGTGCAATCCTAGCTGACGACATGGGCCTCGGTAAGACCCTCCAGATGATCGCTGTGCTACTACAACGCGCTTCCATCGGACCACAGATAGTTATTTCTCCAACATCGGTAGTCTTTAATTGGGCCCGCGAACTACAACGCTATGCCCCAAATATCAAAGTCCTAAACTATACAGGAGCCAAACGACGCCGGATTCTCCAAAAAGTTAGCAAGAAATCAATAGTCATAACCAGCTATGGTATAATTCAGCGGGAATTCGACGAGTCTTCTGCTCGTGCTCGAGACAATGAACCTCTGCCTGCGGCCGAAGATATTAGAAAAATATCATTTTCAACCCTTGTAGTTGACGAAGCTCAACTGATCAAGAATCCACACACCCGCCGTGCCCAAGCTATATATAAGCTGGATGCCAGTTGGAAGGTAGCTCTTACCGGCACACCAATCGAAAATAGTCCCGCTGAGCTATGGTCTATCTTCCACGCTATATTTCCAAGTTTGCTCGGGAGCTTTGACTACTTCCGGACCCGCTACCTACCAGAAGCTGATGTTATTGAATCTTTTGCCAACCGGCCCCAGTCAGTCAAAGGAGCCCGCCCAGAGCAACTTCGTGTGGCCTCTCACGCACTGAAGCAAACGATTCAGCCATATATTTTGAGGCGAACAAAGCAGCAAGTTGCTCGAGAACTACCGCCTAGGACGGAGATGGTTATAGACATAGAACTCAGTCTCCAGGAGCGCGCTCTGTATGATGATGCTCGTCTAGCAGCCATTGCTAATCTTCGAAGGGATGACGTGGTAGAACAAACGAATATGCATATCCGTATCTTGGCTGCGTTAACTCGACTCCGACAATTGGCTTGCCATCCGCGATTGGTCGACCCAAGTTCAGATGTTCGTTCCTCTAAGATGGAACGAATCCTCCAAGTTATTCATGAGCTCCTCACCGAAGAACGTCGTGCTCTTGTTTTTAGTCAGTTCACCAAACATCTTGGACTTCTCCGTGAACAGCTTGATCTTTTAAAAATTCCATATATATATCTGGACGGTCAGACTCCCACTCACCGCCGTTCAGCTCTTGTCGACGAGTTTCAAACCGGTAATACCCCCATCTTCCTTATATCCCTCAAAGCTGGTGGTACTGGTCTAAATCTTACTGCGGCAGACACCGTGATTCATCTGGACCCCTGGTGGAATCCTGCCGTAGAAGATCAAGCAACTGATCGGGCTCATCGCATAGGCCAAACCCAACCGGTCACCGTCCTTAGGATGGTGAGCCTAGGGACAATTGAGCAAAAGATCCTGGATCTTAGCCATGATAAGCGTCGCCTCGTAACCGATTTACTTGGCGGCGCACATATACCCGCTCAGCTAAGCTCTGAGGAATTGGCTCAGCTTATTCGTCGTGAGTACCATGCTTCCGAGGAGCCTCAGTCGGATGAAAGCCACCACTCGCGCCATCACCCGGAAGGCCTTTAGACCACGCGCATCTAACACCAACGGTATTAAATCGGTCCTCGGCACTCGCAGCTTCTCTATAGTGAGACCGAAGTTCCCTCGACCTCTCCGAACCCCATGACCCACCTCTATAAACCCAGCTGCCGACGAGATTTTCATCGAGCTGTGAAGATGTCCATTCAGCGATGTTGCCAGACATATTTATCACCCCGTACGGTGACTCTCCGAGCTCAAGACCAGACACCGGCCAAGTCCTCCCTCGTCCACATCCAGTCCCACCATCGCTCATAACCACCCAGCGACAGTTTGGGGGAGCATCTCCCCACGGAAATTGCTGCCCAGCGGTCCCTCGAGCCGCTTTCTCCCATTCAGTTTCGGTCGGAAGGCGCTTTTCAGCCCATTCACAAAACGTTTTGGCTTGCACCCAACTCAAGCAGTTAATGGGATGAGTGAGCCGGTCGTCTCGACCCCAATTGCACCATTTTGCCCGTTCAGGATGATCATCACCACCCGAGTTAGGCATATTTAGGCCGGCTACATCACAGGCCCCCGCATTGACACATTCGGCGTAGGCCTCAACGCTGACTTCTACTTGATCGATATAAAAAGGGCCCAGCGAAATGGACTTCATTTCCAAGTCTTTCGGTCCACAGTCCACATCGAAGGCGTGATTACATCCCATGAGGAACGGCCCCTCAGCAATCGCGATCATACCTGGTGGAGGAAAACTATCTAGGGATATCGGATCATACGGGGTAGCCGAAGGATCAAGACTAATATTGGGTTGCAGGGCGGCCCAAGTACCAAGCACAATAGCCAGTCCAACAACCATTAGTCCCCATTGGGCGATCGAGCCTAACCCTGCAATATATTCAACAAAATATTCCAGCCAACGCAGCCACTGAGCATGTACCGCGTCTGCCTGAGACGAGGGGTATTGTATAGCAGTGGGTGGATGATCCGCCATAACCGTGACTTGATCGTCATCATCAAAATTCGATGTCTGGCGAGGGAGGGCCTTAGAAACCGTTCGGCTACCAAGTTGCTCTCGGAGATGGTCCACCAGGCTAGGAGGATTCGAAACTCCGTCAATGGCTGTCGGCCCATCACCGAGTTCCGGCTGACCTACCGAAGAAAAGGTTCGATAGCTAGCAACGGGGGACCAACCCTTGCGGGACGTTGCTCTGCTAGCTGATAGGATATCATCGATCCTCATGCGCAGATCAGCTGCGGTCGGAATACGCTTCCCCGGCGCTTTGATCAGGAGATCCATCACCAGCTGGCAAACATCAGGCGGGATAACCCGAGGCAAAGGCGGTACTGGAGCTGAGCAATGCTGGAATGCAACTTGAGGAAGAGTAGGACCGGGAAAGGGAACATCACCACAAAGAGCATGGTATGCGACCACTCCAAGCGAATATAGGTCCGACATCACACCCGCTTCACCATAAAATTGCTCCGGCGCCATGTATTTCGGGGTGCCTATCACGCTCCCGAGTTGGGTGACTTCGCGCGACGCTCGCTCCTGTATATTTCCCGGACCGAAGATTTTCGCCACCCCAAAGTCCAACACACGAACTACGGGATCTGCTCTTCCCGGTATGCTTTGTAAGAATATATTGGCGGGTTTAAGATCTCGATGGAGAAGGCCGCGCGCGTGAGCTTCTTGTAGCACCTCAGAGACGGAGGATATAATCCTAAGAACCTCCCTCCATGGGAGACGAACACGCTCTTCTAGTGCCGACTCCATATCGGTCCCCTCCAAGAAGGCCATCACTAAATACATGCGTCCACAGAAGCGTCCACGGTCATGAATCGCCACAACGAGTGGGCTATCCATGGTGTTCATGACCTGCATTTCTCGTTCGAAACGGATCTCGGTATCTTCCGGTAAATCAGCAGAGGTTCGAAGAATTTTGATTGCGACCGTGGTTCCCAAGCGTTGGTCGTAGGCCTTCCAAACCTCGCCCATGCCTCCGTTTCCCAGCTTGTCCTTGAGGGCGTAACGATCATCGATGACCATCCCTGCGACCAAAGCGAGCGGGTACGCAGGTTCGAGATTCATCTCGTCGCCGTAGCCCCCAGCCATCTATTGTTAGATGCCGCACCACCAACGACGGGTCAATCCGGGTGGGCACCTTCAGCATCTATGCTACACACATCAGCCGAGTCTCCACACAACCTTAATCATCGACGTTCGGTCAAGACTTGCAAGAATTTGCTTTCAACAATTGCAAATAATGCCGCTTATTGTGCGCATTCTGACAAAACGTGAGCTGTGTCGCCCAAAACACATGCACATATGCATCAAAGACGTGAGCACGACACCAAATTTTACCGACCAACTCGACACAAAAAAAATCACAAAAGAAGTGCATTGGCGGTTTCAAGACTTAGCATCCCAATTCCCTCCATAGCCAAAACCCTACCATCCGGGCGAACATTTGGTTCGTGAAGCTGAACTTTTAAGCACCAAAATTTGGATGCGATAGACACAGGTGCGCTGTACATACTTCACGCAACAGACCTCACAATGGTCACAAATTCTCACAAAAAGCCCGGTGGGGATATTTGCGCCATTTTCCGTTCGCTCACCTATGACTTCACCGCCATTGGCTGTATTCAAGATGCCTGGCTGGTTCTTTAGCATTGTGGTCTTACGTTCCAATAATCCTGCACAACGTGCAGTGTGACCACAACAGTCAGCCTCTATTCGAAGATCATTCTCTGTCGTAGCTCCGCCAAGCACCCGACCAAATATCTAGCTGTATGCTAGCACACCTAATAATGGCTGCCTTCTTTATCTAACTGTGGTTCGAGCTGCTCTATAGTTGACTGGGCCAATAACGAACCACACGCCTCGATATGCAGCGACCTCACAACCTCGTAATATGATAACCACGAGCGCATTAGATACCAAGGTTCGAACTTGACCACTTGTCCGGACTCTGCCACGTTCTTCGGGCTCTGAATGCTCACCCTAGGAAATCGCTTTTCAATGGCGGTACTTGGTTTTTCCTCAGGACTTCCGCTAGTCGTCTTTCAAGGAACCATTGCCGCTTGGTTAACTGATGGCTACGTTGATACAAAATCTATTGGCGTCCTTTCCATGGCTAGTCTCCCCTATGTGTTTAAATTCCTTTGGGCACCGGCAATTGCGTCTTCGAGCGCCCCGGTATTCGGTTCACTGTTCGCTAAATCACAACTTCGTTCATGGTTCATGCTTGGCCTGACCATTATCGCTCCTATATTTCTTATTATGCCGTTCATTGAACCTAAGGGAGCAGTATGGCTTGTTGCCCTTTTGGTTTTATTGGGTGTCTTTGCCTCCGCAACGCAAGATATAGCTATTGGTGCGTGGCGCATTAGAATGACTTCTGATGAGGCTTCTCTCAGTAATCTTGTTACCATCGAACAATTTGCTTATCGCTCCTCAACATTCATCGGAGGCGCTATCGCACTTCTTTTAGCGGGCTGGATTGGCTGGAGTAAGGTATGGCTGCTTCTTTCTGCGCTCTTCTTTGTCTGCTTTGTGCTAGTTTTCTTTATTCCTGAACCAGAGCCGCTTCCCGATTCAGAAACCCCACGCATATCATTCGGCGGTAACCTTTCACCCGAACAACGCTTAGGATTGCTCCGCCCCATCATTCTGGTATGGGCTGGTTCACTACTCGCTGTCCTATGTACCATGCTTTATATATTGGGCATGGCTCCTACCACCTCCGTCCGATCAATCACTTTTTTAGGGCTGCCATTGGTCTGTTCGCTTTGCATTGGTACCCCCATATGGATTTCTATTTATTTTCGCAAACTTGCTGGTCCGGACTTAAATATATCTACCGAGGCTAACGGCATAATAGATATTCTCTATATAAACCTTTTAGAGCCATTCATAGAGCTGACAGGTCGATTAAAGTTTAGTTTAATTACATTCTTATTTTTCGTACTATTTTATCGTTATACCGATGGTATTTGGGGCGCATTGGCCTATCCATTCTATTTAGGAGACCCCGAGGTAAATGGTGGGATGGGTTTTCAACTTCATGAGGTAAGTGCCGCTTCAAAGGTTTTTGGCGTCCTAGCGACCATGGGTGGATTTATCGTAGGCCGACTACTTATCAGTGGCTTCGGTCTTATGCCTACCTTACTCTTGGGCTCAATTTTAGCCGCCGTCACCAACCTGCTCTATGCTGACCTGGCACTTGGGGCAACTTACGCTCAATATTTTTTTACAACCGTCATGGCGTGGCCTCTCATTGAACCTGCCGTATGGCTTTCAAACTACATAGCCCCTCCCGACCTCTCTAACTACACAACAGAGACCACCCGTTTCGGACCGTTGGTCCTAACTATCCTCGCTGAAAACATATCAGTTGGCATAGCTTCTGTGGCCTTTGTTGCTCATATATCTAGATACGTATCTCCAAAATATTCCGCTACCCAATATGCAATCTTCGCTTCTATTTACAACTTAATCGCTTCACTCAGCCGACCATTCCTTGCGGAACTCGCTGGGGAGCATGGTTTCGCATACGTTTTTATCCTCACGACAATTCTTGGTATTCCGGGAATTATTGCTGTGGTTATTGAATGGACTCGAAAAGCGAGGCATGAATATCAGTCAATCACTACCATCAGTGTTTAACAGCTGGTTTATTTGGCTCAGTGACTA
>JAHQVK010000231.1 GCA_019634385.1 Myxococcales bacterium
CCATGATGGGTCAGCGGCTACCTCCCAGACTTTAGGGTCGAAAATCTCCGAAACCATCGACGCGCCCTAGCCCAAGGGACCATCAGCAGCAAGAAATTAGGGCGGGCCTCTAGCACCGGCTAGCCAATCCCGCTTAAACCAAGCGCAACATCGAATCAAAAGCCTTAAACATCAGCTAGTTAGACGATTCGTTGGACCTCGTTTCAGGCCAACAAGCCGGCCGTACCAAAAAAAGTGACTCGATTTGAACCTTCTTTGGCTCAAGTCAGAACACCAGACGTCGATGTAGTTCTTTGACACTGGGGCGAGGGCGCCCCGCGTTGGGACCGTCGAGAAGACTACACCCAGCATGGAGCCGCAGGGAAGAGCGGCTCGAAACATAGTTCCAAGGAGGAGCTCCGAGATGCTCACTATCAGTACGAACGTCGCGTCCCTGAACACCCAGCGGTCGCTTGCTAAGAACACTCAGGCATTGTCCTCAACTTTCGAGCGCCTTTCGACCGGCCTTCGCATCAATTCAGCGAAGGATGATGCGGCGGGCCTGGCAATCAGCGAGCGGTTTACCGCGCAGATTCGAGGGCTCAATCAGGCAGTTCGCAACGCGAATGATGCCACCTCGCTCGCAAGAACGGCAGAGAAGGCCCTTAGCGAGACCACCGCTAACCTTCAACGAATCAGAGAGCTATCGGTCCAAGCCGCCAACGATACAAACACGGCGTCAGACCGGACCGCTCTCCAAGAGGAAGTCGACCAGCTGATTGAGGAGATCGACCGTATCGCGGTCCAAAGTAACTTTAATGAGAGAAACCTGCTGGATGGCTCATACACCAACGCTATCTTTCAAGTAGGTGCGTTTTCTAGCGAAACCATTAGTTTCTCCATTCGTTCCGCCCGAATTTTTGACCTAGGCAACCAGGCGGTCCAAACCAGTGGCGCAGTCACAGCAACCGCACTACAGACCGGAGATCTCACCCTGAACGGGGTGAGTGTACCTGCCAGTCAGTCGCAAAATGATCTGCTCTCCACCGTCGGAAACGACGCCTCTGCAATATCCAAAGCGGCAGCGATCAATAGCACCACCGCTCAAACCGGGATATCAGCCGAAGTGGACGCAAATGTGGTCAACCTAGGCACGATCGCTGGGGACTCGTTCGCGGTCGGAGACTTTTCGGTCAATGGCGTGGATATCGGTAGCCTACCAACAATTCAGGCCAATGACTCGGATAACGCGCTCCGCAATGCCATCAATGCCCATTCTGGTATTACCGGGGTGCAAGCAACCCTGGATGCATCAAATAACCTAATACTCACCGCAACAGATGGTCGGAACATTCAGATTGCAGGTAGTAACCCCCAAGGGGTCGCGGGCACCGCCTTTGGTGCAAACCCCGCCAACACCTATTATTCGACGGTCACGCTGAGTTCGGATGATGCCTTTACTATCGGAGGTGCTGACCCCACTCGCGCGGGCCTCAATGCAGGCCCAGTGGCAGTCAATGTGGCTGTCAACGTATCTGAGGCCAACATCACCACCCAGACCGGCGCCAGTGATACCATAACCCTTATGGACGTTGCGCTTCGTCAAGTCACCGACGAGCAAGCTCGATTGGGCGCCATACTCAACCGCCTTGATGCGGCAGTGTCCAGCATATCTTCGACTTCAGAGAATATATCTGCAGCCCGAAGCCAAGTCCGTGACGCCGATTTTGCCGCAGAGACCGCCATCTTCTCGAAGAATCAAATTCTTCAGCAGGCATCCACCGCCATGCTCGCTCAGGCCAATGTGTCTGGCCAGATTGCGTTGAGTCTTCTCGGGAACTAAGGCGTCCTCCGATCTATCAGCGCCGACCTAGCTATGATGGACGATTTTGAGTCCTCCTGGTCCGTGGCAACCGGTTTAACGTAGCGTAGATACGGCTCAACCCTCATCCCCAGCTCTTTCTCGTGTGAAACACCTCCACTGGTAGTCACCAGCCTTTCGGGGAAGCTCGCTTAGCGGCCACCTAGTGTGACCGCTCCATTGACCCAGCTCGGAACGTGACGGACATGCTTGTTTCATGCTCCTTCGCGCTGCGCTCTCGCTAGACAACAACGCGCTCGCGAGTCGCTTGCACCGACTCTTCCGTCAACTCTCGGTATGGTCGGAACCCGTCCCCACCTTGGCCCTAAGCTCCGTAGCCCAGGCGTACGATCTCATCCTCACCGGTCCTCATTTCACCCAGAGACAAATTACGGATGTGCTTGCTTCAGTGCAGGCCAGCGAAGAAAAACCGGCAGTCATCCGTCTGTACGACCAAGCGGACCCCTGCGCACAAGCCATCCTTCTTGGACAGGGACTCGCAGATTCCGTTTTTATCCACCTCAGTGATGAGCGACTCCTAGCTGCGCTTCAGACCATCGCGGAGCGACGGCGAATAGAAATCGAGACCCGCTTGGGCCCAGCCCCAGACGATCCTCGGCTCCGAGATTTTCGGTCCTTAAGCCCCACCATGGAGACCTTCCGGGCTATGGCTCAAACCGTGGCCCGTACCAATACCACCGTGCTCATACAAGGGGAGACGGGGGTGGGCAAAGAGTGGCTGGCTCGCGCCTTGCACCTTGAAAGCTCAAGGCGCGATGGGCCCTTTATACCCATCAACTGTGGGGCTCTCACCGAGACCCTGCTTGAAAGTGAACTATTTGGACACACTCGAGGTGCCTTCACCGGTGCAGAAACCCCCCGCCGGGGTCACTTTGAACTGGCTCATACCGGGACCCTGTTCCTCGACGAAATTGGTGAAATGCCCCTACACCTTCAAGTTCGCCTCCTCCGGGTCCTTGAGGATCGAAAAGTCCAACGCCTGGGCGGTGAACAATCAGTGAGAGTAGATGTGCGCATCGTCGCTGCAACCCATCGGTCACTGACAAACGACGCGGCGGAGGGGCGCTTTCGCCCCGACTTACTCTATCGGCTTCGTGTTGTTCAGCTCCACATTCCACCACTTCGTGAACGGGTTGAAGACATCCCCTCACTGGCTCGGTACCATGCGCTCGCCGCCGCAAAGCGCATCGGCTTGCCCCCGGTAGAACTCTCCGCTGAAGCCTTAGATAGTCTTAAAGCTTACACCTGGCCAGGAAACGTTCGCGAACTGGCCAATGTTGTGGAACGAGCGGTCATCCTCGGTCGAGGGGCCGTGATAGATCTTACAGACCTGCCAGAGGAGGTCCAATGTTCCACCTTGGCTTCCCCCCAACCTCCACAAGAACTTCCCTTTTCTACCCCCGATTCATCATTTTGGGACCGTCCCTGGCGAGAGGTCCGTCAAACTATCCTTCAAGAAGGGGAGCGAATGTATTTGGATCGCCTCCTGCGAAAAACCCAGGGAAAGGTAGGTGAAGCAGCCCGGATCGCCGGACTTTCGGAGCGAGGTTTGTTTGACAAAATGAGGCGCCATGGACTGACAAAAGAATACTTTAAACCCCCTCGTGGTGGTCGGAACTAGCTATTCCGGAAACGAAGTATCGGAAGTAACTCTTCCGGAATAAGCCATTCCGAATCTATTGATTATGCCGAGGCATAGCTGCTTTTGAAGGTGGCCTGCCGGTTGCTGAAGACCCTCTGAGGAGGTTCTTATGCGTATTCTCGTCAGTGTCCTCGCCTTTTTTGTTTTTCATATGGTCTGCTTAGGTGCAGCAACCCCAGCGATATGTATCCGCCTTGAGGCTGCCGGTTGGAGCGGTGGACCACTTGCACTCACCTTATCTGGCCACCACGTGGGTTTCGGGGTGGTCGCCATCTGCTTCCCACGGGCACTGACAAATGTTGGACTGCGGAGCGCGCTTAGCGCGGCCAGTCTCATCCTATGCGTGAGCATAATAATCCAGAATGAATGCTCTCATGCGATGGGCATCACTTCCGGTAGAGTTGTAGGTGGCGCAGCCACCGCCCTTGCCTGCCTGGCCATCGAATCGAGCCTGGGGCAGACTGGTCCACACCGCCGGGGTTTCGTCTTGGGCCTCTATATGATTCTTGGCAATGCCGCTTATAGCGTCGGCACAACCATTGCCGGATTCTATCCGGGAGCTTTACCGGTGGCTGCAATATCCGCCGCTTTGGGATTGGTGCCCGCGGTGATGAGCCCCGAGAGCCTACCGTTTAGGCCAATCACTGGCTCTCGCGCGTCTGGATGGCTACCACTCATCCGCCAAGCCCCCCACGCGATCAGCGCCGCTCTTGCCGGAGGCTCGGCAACCACGGCTATGCTCGTAATATCCCCCCTGCAAGCGACAAGACTCGGTCTATCACCGTCGGAAATCACCATATATCTCACGAGCATCGTGCTTGCTGGTACCATATTCCCAGTGCCATTAGGCATCCTAGCCGATCGCTTTAGCCACCATCAGGTCCTCCAGTATACGGCGGGCGGAGCTGGTGTACTGAGTCTCTTCGCAACCATCATACCCAACCCCCTTTGCAGCCTTTCTCTTTTGGTACTAAGTACCGGCCTGTGCTTTTCACTATATCCTCTCGGCCTGGGTATAGCGCAGAGCCGTCTATCGGCAGACCACGCCACCGCCGCCAATAGTGGTCTACTCCTGGCCGGTGCCACGGGCTCCGTACTAGGCGCACCACTGTGTGGAGCCTTCATAGACATGTTAGGTCCTCCCGCTTTAGGGTTGTGGGTCGCCTTCTCCGCTCTTTTTGCTTATACTCTCTCCTCAAAGTGGTTCACCAAGGCCAGTTGCAATCTCTTACTAGGGCGTGTTTTCAAACTCCGGACCGCGTTCTGACTTGTTTCCTACATGTGTGAGGGGTCGGTGGCTTAGCCCCTCCCTTTCGGGCCCCTCGGTTCGGTACATCCAGTCCCCTCCCTCCGGGGCCGAACCTTCACAAACGCGGGATACGGCGTCATCTCCACCGCCAGAGTTTAAAGACACGCCCTAGCAACTGATTCGCCCGAACATACAGAAGAAAGAACTTGGGTTGAACCCATGTTCCTGCTTCTACGCCGGGCTATGCCCCGCTGCGCGACCCCTTGTTGATTCTTACAGAATCAATTCAAGGGGGTCTTTGCTGTACAATGGCCTTCGGCCATCCCTCCGCACGAGTCTCGCAGCATTGATGATACTACCCACCATCTGCGCCACCAGTCTCATCCCTACGAGCCTCACAGCATTGATGATACCCATCATCTTCGTCACCGGTCTCATCCCTACGAGCCTCACAGCATTGATGATACCCACCTTCGCCACCGATCTCATCCCTACGAGCCTCACAGCATTGATGGTACCCACTTTCGCCACCCCTCTCCCTCAGAGTTTGGATGCTCAGGCCAGGGATACTCAGTTCCCCGGCCTTTCACTACCCAGTCATTGGGTAGCTTTCAGCCGATTCTCGTAATGGACCGCGCGGAGATATTGGGCAGCGCCCCAAACTCGGATGTCTTCATGAGAAGTAGTATCGGCGATAAAGTCCGCCAAACTCATCCACCTCCGCTCAATATGCTCCCCCTCGTCTTCTCGACCAAAGCGATCATGGTCCTCACCGGAAAGATGTTCAGGCGAGATGTACGCTACGGCCAGGTAGGATCTTTCTGTCAAAATCCCCCCTGAAAGGGCCACCGGTTGGCCCCCATTTAAGAGCTTTATATCGTCTTCCCTCAACGTTACACCGGCCTCTTCCCAGGCCTCCTTCACTGCAAGCGCCTTCGGGCCTAAATCAACATCAAGACGGCCGGCCACGAGCTCAGTAATTACCCCAAGCGGATTGTCAGCACGAATGATTGCCGGACGCTGCTGTCGTACCAACAACACCCGGTTCGCCACCTTATCCACCAGCACACAAGCCACCGAGTCCGTGGAGCGCAAAACCAAGTGCTCAAACGAAAGCTCTGGAACCTTCCAGGCTTCTAGACGTGCAAATCCATCGTAGAGAATACGTTTAAAAGAGGCGATACCAGGCACGCCATCCCATACCGAGCGCGGAGGCTCTACACTACCTCAAAGACGGGGAAAGATGCGACAATATAGGCCTCACCACCAATATCAACCACGGTTGCATATGTCGCAAAGACCGCCGGTATAGACGTACTCCCCCGGGGTAAGAGCCACCAAAACTCATTTTAGACTGGACGACAGGACGCCAAGCACAGACTTTGACGCAGTGCGAATCCCCAACAGGCTTGAATCGCTCATTGATGAGGGGATCATCACCCACGTCCTCCGCCCGCTCATGAGCGGAAAAGAGGCAGAAGTATATTTGGTACAATCTGGTGCGGATCTTGGCGTGGCTAAGGTCTATAAGAATGCGAACAATCGCAGCTTCAAGCACCGCTCCCAATATACCGAAGGTCGTGGGATGCGACGTTCACGAGACAGCCGGGCCGTGGCCAAAGGTAGTCGGTACGGACGGCAGATGGCTGAAGAGGCGTGGAAAAACGCCGAAGCTGATGTCATTTACCGACTTCGTGACGCTGGAGTTCGGGTACCGGAGCCTTACCACTACCACGAAGGTATCCTAGTGATGGAATTGGTCACCGACGCGGACGGCGACCCTGCGCACAGGTTAGGCGATGTTGAGCTTGAACCAGCAATGGCTGAGCTCTTCTTCGAAATCCTTATCCGGGAAGTGGTTCGAATGACCGCCGCCGGTGTAGTGCACGGCGACTTGTCCGAGTTTAATATCCTCGTGGGAGCAGACGGACCGGTGATCATCGATTTTCCCCAGGCCGTAGATGCCGCCAGCAACCCTCACGCTCAGAATTTGCTTCTTCGGGACGTTAACAATCTTGTGCGCTTTGTTAGTCGGTATAACCCAACTTACAAAGGCCGTCCCTATGGCCAGGAACTGTGGGACATATACAAACGAGCAGAACTCACCCCTGAAACGCCCCTAACTGGCCGATGGCGTCCTCAGCAGCGGGGCACGGTTCAGACCGATGCTGTCTTAAACGACATCCGTGATGCCCGAAACGAACGGCGAGGCCATTCGGGCCCCACGGCAGCCCGTGGTCGTCCACTATCCAATCGCCACCGCGTGCAGAACAAAGAACCAGGATCTCCGGCCGTCAGCACTCAAGATAGCGCCACCGTCGCCGGCCACGCTCGCCGAGTGTACGAGCCGCAACCTAAACCCCGGCGTACCTCCCGAAAACCGGAAGGGCAGCGGTCACTCGCGGACAACCGGTCACCGAGACAACCTCAGCAAGCACCCCGAGGACGACGACACTCACAAAAACGTCAGTAGTACCTTTCCCTCTAAGCAAGCAAGGATATGTGCTCAGTGCTCTGGTTCTTCGTAACAAGACCAGCTACTGGAACGGGGTGTCCAACACTTCTTCAGATTGGCTTGTTCATAAGTTCGGCGGCACCAGTCTGCGTGATGCAGAGCGATACCGCAACGCCGGCGACATATTAGGTCGAGACCAGTCTACCGCTCGTCAGGCGGTGGTCGTATCAGCCATGGCCGGGGTTACGAATACCCTCATCGACCTCGTCCAGCGCGCTGCAAGGCACGACTCTACTTATCTAGAGGCCCTCAAAGAGCTCCGTCATCGGGAAATTTCCACCCTTAGCCAGCTTGTCAGCACCCCTGCTAGCACTTCACTTATTCAACGCATAGAAGAGGACTTTAACAACCTCGAAGACCTGCTCAGAGCCACTTGGCTCCTCAAGTCCCCAGCCGAGCGTACTCAGGATGTCACGTCTAGTTATGGGGAACTATGGTCCGCTCAGCGCTTGGCCCTTTACCTTAGTACACGAGGACAATCTGCTACCTGGTTAGATGCTCGCCAAGTACTCGTGGTTGAACCCAACGAAGTTGCCCCCATGGTCAATTGGGAGCGGTCTCAACAACTATTTAACACATGGATTGAGGACCATCCGGAGACAACGGTGGTCATTACTGGGTACGTCGCTCAGCAACCGGATGGCTTAGCCACCACCCTAGGACGCAATGGGAGTGACTACAGTGCATCCATCTTTGGAGCGCTTACGTCCGCCCAACAGATCACCATATGGACTGATGTTGACGGGGTCTTGAGCGCTGACCCCCGCCATGTCCAAGAAGCGGTGGTTCTCAACCAACTATCCTACGATGAAGCGATGGAGCTTTCGTACTTCGGGGCCAAAGTTGTCCATCCTAAAACGATGGGCCCTGCGATCAAAGATCATATACCCATTATTATCCGCAATTCACTTGCTCCCGATCGCCCCGGGACTCGGATCCACCTACACAGTGCCGACGACGGCACGCCTATCAAAGGTATTGCCAGTATCAATAACATGGCCCTCGTCAACCTCGAGGGCACCTCTATGATCGGGGTGCCCGGGATTGCCGAACGTCTGTTCTCCGCTCTGCGAGAGGCCCAAGTATCAGTGGTGATGATCTCCCAGGGCAGTTCTGAACACTCCATATGTTTTGTGGTCCCCGAACATCAGGCGGAGGCTGCACGCAACCAAGTTGAACAAGCCTTCTTCAGAGAGCAGTATCATGGCCTCATTCAGAGGGTCGAAATCACTCGAGATTGCACCGTTGTTGCCATTGTGGGAGATCGGATGGCCGGGGTACCCGGTGTCTCTGGGAAGTTCTTCCGCGCTCTAGGTCTAGCGGGAATCAACGTGCGAGCGATCGCTCAAGGAGCCTCCGAGCGTAATATCTCGGTGGTGGTAGACTCGTCCGCCGCCATCCGGACCCTCCGCGCCCTGCATACTGGATTTTACCTATCCGACCAAACCCTCTCGGTGGCTATCATCGGACCAGGATTGGTGGGTAGTACCCTCATGGATCAGTTGGCCCACAATCAGGAGCGCCTCCTTCGAGAAACCAAGCTCGATATCCGGGTCCGGGCTATCGCTAACTCAAAAGCCATGATGATGAGTCATCGCCCTATCAACCTTCATCGTTGGCGCGAGGAGATGCAACATCACCACAAAGCCGCTGACCTTGGTCAGCTAGCGGACCATATCCAGTCCGATGACTTCCCACACGCGGTTATCATAGATATGACCGCCAGCGATGACGTAGCTGAGCACTATCCAGAGTGGCTCAACCGAGGTATTCACATTGTCACCCCCAACAAAAAAGCGGGAGGTGGTTCGCTCCGTCGATATGAGCAAGTTCAAGAGGCAAAACAACACGCCTATTTCTTGTATGAAACAACAGTAGGTGCTGGGCTGCCGATCATCCAAACCATCCACGATCTCATTCAGACCGGGGATACTTTCCATTCCGTAGAAGGCATCTTTTCTGGAACCCTAGCCTATCTATTTAATGCATATACCGGTGACCAGCCCTTTTCGGATATTGTTCGGGAGGCCAAGCGACTCGGCTATACCGAGCCCGACCCTCGGGATGATCTCTCAGGGATGGACGTAGCCCGAAAGCTCGTGATCTTAGGGCGAGAAACCGGGATCCCTATCTCGGTTGAACAGATTCGTATCGAGGGACTAACACCTCAGGGATTAGCCGAAGTATCTGTGGCCGAGTTCTTGGAGCGGCTCGAGGTCATGGATGAAGATATGGCCAAGAGGTACAAAGAGGCCCAGGCTAAGGATGAGGTCTTACGTTTTGTCGGGTCCCTAGAAGCGGATGGAAGCGCATCAGTGGGCCTCCGAAATTACCCTAAGAACCACCCCTTTGCTCACATCCGCCTGACAGACAATATTGTTCAATTTCAAACCCAGCGATATAACGACAATCCCCTTATTGTACAAGGTCCCGGCGCGGGCCCAGAAGTTACCGCTGGCGGAGTATTCAGCGACCTTCTCCGACTGAGTGCTTATCTCGGGGCCCGAGTGTAGACGGCCTCTTCCCTCATCGAACCATACGCCGCCTGTTGATGAGTATCGCAGCAGATGGTGATATTCGCAAGCCCTCCAGTCCCGAGCATATAGTAGAAATCACTTGGGTTGAACCCAAGTTCCTGCCTCTACGCCGGGCTATGCCCGCTGCGCGGCTATTTGTTGATTCTTACAGAATCAATTCAAGTGGTCTTTGCTGTAAAAATCCCAATCGGCATAAGTGATCTCCAATCGTTATGTGATGGGTTTTCCAACCTAGACTTTGATCTCTTTCGCTCTAACTGCAAAAGACCTGAGCTTCGATAAGATTTCAGGCAGGCTTTCTTTGATACAAGCTTATCAATCAATCACTACAAAAATGGCCGTCAACCTCCTTGATACATCAACCGCATCGATCTAGGATACACCATCTTTTCGCAACGGGATAGAGTCGTACAAACAAAGCTAGAATTCGATCTCGCCCGCCCTTGCAGACAGTAGCGAGGTCATGTAATTCGATTAGCTGAGGCAGAAAAGTTTCATGCCGGAGCAAAGGTCGAGTCATAAAATAGATATTCGGGGAGCCAAATCCTTGAAACATTGAGTGCAAAGCCGCCGAGTGGCGCGTATATCAGGGAGAACGCGCATGTATGTCTGAAGAATGACTCTTCGTCTACCGCTAGGCCGCACTCAGCCCTAATTGCTCGACATATCCCAACCGGCCTCCCCGCCCCTTTGAAGGCAGCATGCCATCTACGGAGCAAGGCCGAGGGGGAGGCTCCGGAACATGATTATACAAAGCAACGCCGCGGTACAAATGGCGTTGCGCAATGCATCCACAACGGTCGGAGCTTCTCCGGCTTGTGGGTACGAAGGAGGAATAACATTGTTGATAAGAACGGGTGTACCCCTCGGGTTAAGTCTCGTCATGGGTTGGGCGCTTCACACCACCGCCTTGGCTCAGGACCCACCAGCAGAAGAACCACCGGAAGAAACCTCGGACAACAGCGACGCTGAAGCAATCTCCGCGATCCCTACCGCAGCGGAAAGCGCAATTGAAGGGGGTGAAACTGCCGTTGACAGTGCCAACGCTGAGATTGAGCAACTGGACAACGAGTTGTCCGCCGCAGATGCCCCCGCCGCCACGGAGCTAACCCCTCCCGGAGATGCCAACACCGACGTCATTACCGTGACCGGCTCCAGGATCAAACGAAAGTCCATCGCCACCGCCGCACCGGTTAGCGTCATTGATATCGAAGACATACAAGCCGTAGGCCGACCATCTCTCGCCGAAGTCTTGCAGCGGCTTCCCTCCGCCGCCAATGCCATCAACCTTCAATTCAACAACGGTGGAAATGGGGCCGCGAGGATTAATCTGCGGTCGCTAGGCACCGAACGTACTCTGGTCCTCGTCAACGGCCGCCGATTTGTCTACGGCGGTGATGGGGCCGATGCCTCCGTGGACTTGAACGCCATTCCCACATCGATCATCGAACGGGTTGAAGTCCTAAAAGACGGGGGGTCTGCGGTATATGGCTCCGATGCCATCGCCGGCGTGGTGAACATCATCACCCGAACGGACTTTGATGGCGTCGAAGCCAACGCATATAGCAGCATAACCCAAGAAGGAGATGGCCGCATCTATCAGATAGACGTCACCGGCGGACTCGCGTCTGATGATGGTCGTAGCAACCTGATTTTCAGCGCCCAGTTTTTGGATCAGCAACCGATCTTTGCTGGAGAGCGTTCCTTCTCGCGAAACAGCCGAAGTTTTAACTTTACCGACTTTGGTCGGGATAAAGCGGCTAACAATGAAGGTAGCTTCGGTGAATACCTCTCCATCGGTGGGTCTGGAACCGTTCCGGGCGGACGAATCGTTGACCTAACCGGTGCTCCCGGCAACGCAGCCTGGGACGCAGCTAACTGTCATCTCTCTGTGTGCCAGAATGGCTCTGCTGGGGCTGGTGATCTTGGCCAAGGCTGGCGACCTTCCGGCGATTCAGACAGCTACAATTTTCAGCCGGAAAACTACCTCAGTACCCCATACCAGCGCCTGAGCTTCTTCACCACCGGCAATTATCGAGTGAATGACTACTTGGGCTTCTTCTTTGAGGGAAGTTTCACTCGGCGCGAGTCCCAACAGCTTCTAGCCGCCACGCCCTTTGTCACCAGCAGTGAAGGCATCACGGTGAGTGCTGACAACCGCTACAATCCCTTTGGACGAGACTTCGGCCTAGTCCAGCGCCGTATGCTGGAAGCCGGAAATCGTGTTTTCTCTCAAGAGGGTATTACCGCCCGCGCAGTTGTCGGCATGCGGGGAGATCTTCCCGTCATAGGACCGATTGCAAACTGGTCCTGGGATGCCCACCTCAACTATGGTCGAACCGATACCACCAACATTGTAGAGGGGCGCTTCAATCGCCCTCGGCTTATTAATGCCCTGGGACCAGACTCCGGTTGTACCGGCGATTGTGTACCTCTCGATCTATTCAACGGACCGGGGAGCATTACCCAAGAGATGATAGACTACATCAGCTTCACGGGGGTAGACCGAGGATTCAACGAACAATATGTCGGATCCTTCAACATGGGTGGTCCGCTCTTCCAACTCATGGCCCAAGATCCCGTCGCTGTATCCATTGGCTACGAGTTTCGGCGTGAAGAAGGAGGAGACACCCCCAATCCACTCACCGCTGCGGGAGATTCTACCGGAAATAAACGCAACGTAACCTCCGGTTTCTTTGAGGTCAACTCAGTGTTCGCGGAGCTATCCGTCCCCATTGTTTCCAATATGGTGGGCGCAGAGCAACTAGAGCTGACTGCAGCAGTAAGGTATGTAGACTTTAATACTTTCGGCGACCAAACCACCTACAAATTTGGCCTCCGATGGAACCCCACCGAATTTCTCGCCGTTCGCGGTACATTCTCTACCGCATTCCGCGCCCCATCAGTGATTGAGCTCTTCGGCGGAGCCCAAGACGATTTCCCAAGTGTGTCTGACCCCTGCTCCACAGTGGTGGGTAATTTGGATAATCCCATAGTAGCCGCCAACTGTGCAGCAGTCGGAGTTGAGGGCGGTGTACTTGATGATCGGGTCCAAATCATCACCCGGGAAGGCGGCGCCCTGTCCCAACCCGATGGTCAAGGCACCCTCCTTGAGCCCGAGACCGCAGAAATCTATACCTTCGGACTTGTCCTCGAAGACAGCCTCATCAAAGGATTAACGGCAAGTGTCGATTTTTACAACATCGAGATCGACAATGCGATGGAGCAGATCGGCGCCGGAATCATCCTCGCTAGCTGCTATACGCAAGCGGCGGGAAACCAACAATATTGTGACCGGGTCATTCGGGACGGCACTGGTCGTATCGAGGTTATTAATGACTTCGAAGCCAACGTCGGGGGCTTTGTGGCCCAAGGTATCGACTTTGGTATTCGATACGCCTCACCTAACTTCGCGTTCGGTCGCCTCGGCGCAGGCCTCGAAGGTACCTTCCTCCTTGATTTTGCCCAGATTCAGGGGAGTGGATTCAAGCAGTCCTATAAAGGCAACTATGATCAAGCCTCTGGTTCCGACCCCGGTGCCAATATGGATTACCGCCTTAACGCTTTCCTAAGGTGGGCTTACAAGCAATTTAATGCCGGCACAAACTTCCGTTATCTTCCCTCGTTCAAAGAGTGTCAGGGTGGAGCTTGTGAGATCCAGCGTGAGGAAGGCGAGGACGGTCCGGTCGAGCGAACCATAAATGACTACTTCTACATGGATCTATTTGCGGGGATGGATATCTCATCACCGCTAGGAGGTACTAGTCTAACCGTGGGTATAAACAACGTGACTAATATCACTCCACCGTTTATTGCCAACGGTTTTTTGGCGGAGTCTGACGCCGCCACTTACGACTATGCCGGCCGCAGCTACTATATTCGGCTGACCCAGCAATTCTAGGATGAAGGGAGAGGAGATACATAACTATGCGATCAACATATGGCGACCGAATCATTCCCGTCTGGGCCTTGCTTGTAGGCGCTTTGGCCTTATCCAGCTGTGAGACCGATGACCCTCGTGAACGCGTCCCCGCTGGCGATACACCAGCCACGGAGGGCGCCGGCAATGACCTTTCCGAACGTGGATTGGGGGAGGCCTGTGACCCCAATCCGGATGCGGAAGAAAGTGACATCCCGGATTGTCAGGCTGGGCTCGGATGCTTCGAAGGCGTCTGTACCCCCGAAACATATATTACTGCCTGCACCCCAAACCCCTGTGGAGAAGACAACGTATGTAACGCACGGAGTGAGGTAGATGCAAATGGCCTTCCTACCGGTGAGAACCTCATCGTCATCTGCCGCTGCGCACCGGGCCTAGAATGGGACGGTACTACCTGCCTCGCCAGCGAAGCTCCAGAAGGCTTCCCCGAGTTCAGTGGTTCGGTCCTTGGGTTCGAAGAAGATGGGACGGCACAAACCTGCCCCGGACCTGAAGGTCAGCCGGGGGTACCCGGCGCCACCGATTGTCCCGAAGATTCTTTCTGTGACGCGGCAAGCAGCGGACGCTGCCTGGA
The DNA here is from genome assembly GCA_019634385.1 of Myxococcales bacterium. Taxonomy (GTDB): domain Bacteria; phylum Myxococcota; class Kuafuiibacteriia; order Kuafuiibacteriales; family Kuafuiibacteriaceae; genus JAHQVK01. The sequence continues at coordinate 14,319 of JAHQVK010000231.1, forward strand.
GTATAACTTTAGTATGGTCGGCACCATCAACGGCGCAGATGTGGACATTGCCACCACCGGCTTGGAGCAAACCACCATTGAATGTATCCAGGAATACTTAGAGGCAGATAGCACAACTAGTGAGGGCGTAAAGCTGGTCATCGCCGGTGACCTGGCCGGACAGATTTCAACCGGTGCAAACACCGTGACCATCGACGTATCAAACAATGATGTCCTGAGTGGCAACCAGGCTCTCATCCTCCCTCAAGTTGACGCCCCCCCACTGCGGAGCGACTCCGGCATTGTGGACGTCATCATCGAGGGTGATACCGTCAGCTCATTGGCGGCGCTTGGCGGACAGTTCACCATAGATAGTGTAAGTGACGGTAACGCAACAGATGATGACAACGGTGCGATCGGAGGTACTTTCTTCATTGGGTTGCCAGACGCCGAGTTCCTTGCTGCGTCGTTTGTTATCCCATGCGGTGCCAACGAAATTGTTTCCCCAGAAGGAGAATAACCTCCTAGTCCGGCACACAAGAAGCCTATATACCGGGCTTTTTGTGTGCCTTCCCGGTTTTTCCTAAGGCCAACCTCACCGATTCATAACCAAAGCGATCGCGAATCGCGTCCACCGTCTCTTGCAATTCTCCTCGCTGAGACAGCAGGGG
>JAHQVK010000232.1 GCA_019634385.1 Myxococcales bacterium
AGAGGCTTATGCCATTCACTACTGTCCCCTCTCTCCGGGGCCGAACCCTCACACCCACGGGATACCGCGTCATCTCCGCAGTCGGAGTTTGAAGACCGCCCTCAGCTCAATGGGGGTTGGGTTCCATCCCATCGGTTTCTGCCGTGGCTGGGGCGTATCTTTCACGGAGGTGGAGAACTACGATGAAGCACCTCGTTTGACTCAAGATGCCGACTCAAAGAGAAGCTAACGATAAGCGGACTGAATGGCCACCGATAGGACTGAATGACCACCGCTAGCAGGCCATCGGAAAAGTGGGATGGGTGATCCGCGTAGTATCTTTTCCGTGGAACGCTCTGGATGAAGTGGGCGCATACCGGGCGTATGCAACCGATGAAAGGCGAAGCCGGTCCGGACGTTCCACGGAAAAAGGACCCGCGAAGCGCCTAACTCACTTTTCCGATGGCCTGCTAGAGAAGGGACCGCAGGTCGCCGGATATCGAGTAGCATCAGGGATCAGTCATGGATCACATCCAACGTTAATGACACGCCCTAGCAGCGAAGGGTAGCATCTGCCCCCCCAGTACGAGTATTTAAGCCAATGTCATGGGCATTTTTCGGTTCTTGCTGGCCCTAGTGGTCGCCTACTACGCTTTTCAAGGCGTTCTAACCTTCTATGACAAACTAGTCATTGATCAGTCCCTCAAAAGCGCTCCTACCCCGTCCATCACCTCACGCTCGCTAGAGCCATCTAACCTCGAGTCCGCCTCGTCCTCGTCTCTGCCGTCCGTCAAGAATCGCGCCACCTTTCAAAAACGACCCCGAAAAGACCACCGCGACCGACGGAATCAGGGCCCGCGAAACGATCCGCCACCCCAACACACCACAAATTGGCCCTTCGATGGCATGAATTCTCCCCTTCAATTCCCTTCCAGATTGCTCGTTGGCGGAGGGATCACCGTTTTTGTCGCCCTCTTGATCAGCTATTTGCGAAGCCGGAAACCCAACATCGGTGCTCTTGGCGTTGTCGTCTTATCCCTTGTTGGTGGAGCATACGAAACTCATGCCCTGTGGGAGTCTATGGCCAACGCGGTTCCTTTCACCCAAGACAGCTTTCCGATAGCTGTTGCACTCGGTCTCACCACATTAGCCTGTTCAGAGGGGATCAGTTCTCTTCGCCGACCTAGACTCCTCAAAGACTAGAGCATGCAATGGTTGGAGGAGCATACATTGTCTCCCAACGACAGTGCCTCCATTTACGAAGGGTTGTGTACCGCCGCATCAAATAGGCGCGCTGTCAGGCAACAGGGACGCTCCTTTGGTTCGTTGGCGAGCAGCTAGAGTCAGCCTTCAAAATCGGGCGCAGCCTATAACTCCTCCAGACTCTGCCACGATACATAACCAACTCTCCGCCGAGTCCGAACATTCCTGCAACCCATTACTTCGCCATAGTTCGCCCCCCAGTCAAAGAAACGCCCGAGGGCGTGTCTTCAAACTCCGGACCGCGTTATGACTCGTTGCCCACATCGGTGAGGGTTCGGTGGCTTCGCCACCCTTTCGGGGCCCCCGATCCGATACATACAGCAGAAATCACTTGGGTTGAACCCAAGTTCCTGCTTCTACGCCGGGCTATGCCACGCTGCGCGACCACTTGTTGATTCTTAATGAATTATCAAGCGGTCTTTGCTGTATGAGAGAAAACCACACCGTTTGAGCTAAGCTCAGCGTTCTATGTCTCATAGATGACCATAGTACTTGGCACCTTCAATCACTCCCGCTGTATAGTATTTTTGCGCATAGTAGACTTGTAGACTTGGCATTTTCCGTTCCGCCTCCTGCACTTTCTCCACAAGCTGCTCATCCGCATTTCCCACCAATACCCCGAGGAAGCTCGCGGTTAACGGCAAAATATCATTGCCACTATCGCCACAAAAAACGACCTGACTATGAGAACATCCCGAAGCATCTGCAACATACGCCAGTGAAGTCTGTTTCGTCGCCGTCTTTGGCAATATATCTAGAAGACCAACATCTGCACTCTCATCATAACTATAGACCAGAACCTCATCAAACCGTCCTCCCGTTAAGGCGCGAACACTATCAACAATCGTTGCCTGTCGACCGTGATCCACATAAAAGCTCCGCTTGAACAAACGCTGACACGTTGGTTCTTGCAATTGTACATCGGTTACCGAGGCCAACATCCGAGCGACGGCCTCTGCGTCCCACTTAGGACTCCCCTTCATAACCCACGAGGGCCATCCATCATCCGCTATCCATGTATCTTCTTTGTAACGATAAATAGATGTACCCACGTCCGCACACAATACGTGGGGATAGCGAATGCCATACTTGGCTATTGCCTCTTCTGTGGAGGTCAAACTTCGACCAGTCACGTAGACAACTACGAGATCGGAGGCTTCAGTCAGCTGGTTGAAACGAGCGATCGCACCTTCTTCAGGATCCCATCGACCGTTGGGCAAGAGTGTTCGGTCAAGATCTGTCGCAAGTACTTTCATACTTTTTACCTACCGAACATCTCTTCATGAAGCGAGTCTTCGCGAGAGGCATCACCAATAGAGAACCACCCATTGAAACATTGTTGTCAACCAATCGACCGCATGAAGCCACAAACCACGCGTACACCACCAGCACACCTTCAGCTGGTGATTTTCATTATGCAGCAACTTTTGATCGGGCTAGTAATCACCCTATCCTCAGTCCAGGCTTTTGCGTCAAACTCTTGGAACACCAATTCCAGTAGGCACCGCGGCATCAAAAATGTTCAGGTCGGACCTCGTCCCTATTATCTCATCGATAAGATGCAAGATAGCCGCCTGAAGCATGAACTTCAGCGATGCTCTGAGAAACGCCTCCGACCTTCCAATTTCTCCATCGGTCACCGCGGTTCAGCACTCCAGTTTCCCGAGCACACGAGGGAGTCTTATGTGGCAGCAGCTCGGATGGGGGCTGGCATTCTCGAATGTGATGTTACCTTCACCAGTGATGGCGAGCTCGTATGTCGCCATGCAGAGTGCGACCTCCACACAACAACGAATATCTTGCAAACCCCTCTAGCTAACAAATGTTCAGTCCAACCCGACTACTCTAGCCAGACGCCGTTCGCCGGGGTCCGTTGCTGTAGCAGCGACATCACGCTTTCCGAGTTCAAGTCTTTGTGCGGCAAAATGGACGCGGCCAACTCTTCCGCCACTGACCTCAATGGCTATTTGAATGGTACAGCCAATTGGCGGACTGATCTCTATAGTACCTGTGGCACGCTCATGAGTCACCAAGAAGCAGTTCATCTCTTTGATAGCTTGGACGTCGGCCAAAGCCCAGAATTGAAAAGTGGAGATTCCGAGCGGATTAATACAGTCTTCGGGAGCCAAGACGCCTACGCCCAGGCCTTAATCAATGAACTGAAGAGGGCGAGGATCAAACCCCACCGTACTTGGGCACAATCCTTCAACATTGATGATATCCGCTACTGGGTAGCTAAAGAGCCAGCCTATGGTCGTCAGGCCGTATTTCTCGACGGCCGTGACGTAGCTGAATTGGCCAAAGCACCACCGTCTCTTCGGGCCTTTCGTAAACTGCGTCGAGAGGGCATCAATATTATTGCTCCTCCTATGCCAGTACTTCTCACCGTCGACACAAATACGGGCCAGCTTATCCCCTCCAAGTATGCCCAAAGAGCTCGTCGAGCCGGCCTTGATATAATCAGCTGGACCATCGAGCGCTCAGGCCGGGTGGTTGAGGAGGTGCTTCAGGGCAACAATACGTTTTACTATCAAAGCACACTTGGTGCGATTGAAAACGATGGTGACCTCATGACCACTATCGATGTACTAGCCCAAAACGTTGGAATTATCGGATTATTCTCTGACTGGCCTGGAACAGTAACCTATTACGCAAACTGTAAAGGTCTTTAACCTCAGTTCCAACGACAACTCTACACCACGGCCCGTTGGCCCTCTACCACGGTCAACGACTGAGCCTTCTCCTTTGTCCACAAGCTTTCACTTAAGGCGCAACAAGACTTTAGCCCGCGTAGCCGCTGAAGCTTGGATTCAGTCCAAGCGATACTTGCTATAAGATTCTCTTCCTTCCTCTTGAGTCAGGTTTCCGCGAACAACACCTGATACTTGACCAATCTCCACATCAAGAACGGCATCTTGATATCCGGGAGATCGAAACAAGAAGCGCTCTATTCTTGTGTCAAATGGCTCAGCACGAACCTGAAACTGAAGCGGTGTTGTGCCTATACTCGCCCCCTGATAAAAAACCTCTGCACCGGACGGATGGCTCACAACTTCCAGATTAACTTCCGCTTTTCGGGCTAATGGTGCTTCTTTTTCCTGAGACAATACCTTCAGATATGCCAGCATCCCCAACCCCCCTCCAGACACCGCTAACAACGCGAAAACAAAAATAAACATAAAAAACAGAACGGGCGATTTCGCCATTACAGATATAATAAAAGAAGAGGGAGTTTGCCGCAAAAAAGACACTGCCGCTCGATCAGCGTATACTAAATCATCCGCCTTTGTTGAAGACACTAGGCGTCCATTCATACTACCAGCCCGAATCATCTCCTCTACGGTAAACGAAGATTCTACGAACGAGAAATAGCCAATCTCCCGACACACCTCCTTGATACCCTCAAGTAGGTCCGTCATAGATTCGTATCGATTTCTTGGATCTTTTTCTAGACATCGCCGCACAATTTTTTCCATCTCCGGATGAACCCTGATTCCCAGCTCCGCAAACGTTGGAGCAATCTGGCTCATGTGCTTATGCAAAACGTCTAGATTCCCAGTACCAACAAAGGGTGGCCGATTAGAAATCATCTGATACATGACATTCCCTAAGGCATATATATCCGTATAAGGCCCAATTTCCCCACACTGAATCTGTTCCGGAGCCATATACTTTGGCGAACCCAAAAACATCCCTGCCCCAGTTAGCTCTGTATACCCAAATTTTTCATCCTCAAGAGCAACTTCCTGATCAGCGCTAAATAACTTAGCTAGTCCGAAATCAAGAACTTTGATAAAATCACCATCCACAGCGTCGTCCAAAATAAGAATGTTCGCCGGTTTAAGATCGCGATGAATAATACCCTTCATATGAGCTTCACGAAGTGCTCGACATATCTGCATGGATATATTCAGAGTCCGAAGCATCGAAAATGACCCTTCAATAGAAAGGACACGCGATAAAGACCGACCTTTGAGGTACTCCATTGCAATGAACAGCTCCCCATTATCTGCCTCACCATAGTCGTAGACGGTAATTGTATGAGCATGTACCAGACGAGCGGTTGCTGATGCCTCAAAAAAAAACCGGCGAACAAACTGAGGATCTCTCTTTTGGAAATCCGGATTGAGAACCTTGATTGCAACTGTTCGATTGAGAGGCTTTTGGGTCGCTCTGTACACACTTCCCATACCTCCTCGACCAACAAGTTCTTCGAGTTGATATCGATCAGCCAGCAGTCTGGGCCTCTGCGGAGCTTTGTCGCTCAAATTGGGTCCCACCCTACGAGACGGAATAGGACTTTGCAGGGCGTCTCGAGCAATAACGTCCCCTGGCATCACCGGCCAATAACCTTCGGCGTTCTCGATATTCGGTGGACCTCCACGCACCGTCCGAGCGAAATCCCCTGAGACGTCAAAAAGAGATTCACCACCATCGTGCAAATCAACACCTGCGTCGCTGTAATCACCGCGCTTTTCGTGATCGGCGCCTCCCCCCTGGGCTACTGGATCTTGAGTCTCTTTTTGATTATTAGGAAATTGGTCCGCTTCGTCGGTCCGCACCCATGACTCAATCTCCGGGGTGGTTACATCCGATACCGAGGATATAAGCTCCGCCTCAGTATGTCGGTCTTTTCGCTCAGTCACCGTCCCCAATAGTATGTCACGCCTCAGACAACTTTACCAGCAGCCGAAGATATTTCCGATTTATCATATTCTAGCTTAAAAGCGTTTATACCAGGTAGGCATACACTGTCGAGCTTCAAACGCATCTAAACGACACATATACCATATGGAAAATACGCTTTAACACCCACAACTAACCAAAATAGCGCTAATAGAACGAACATCGCGTGGATGGAATCTGAGTGTCCAGCAGCTACACTCAACAAGTTTTAGATAGTCAGTTGTATAATTAATAAAAAAAATCATGCTCTACAACCAACTTTCTCTACAGCACAGACCACTTAAATTAATTCCAAGTGGTCACGTAGCGGGCCATAGCCCCGCGTAGAAGTAGGAACCTGGGTTCAACCGGAGTGATTCCTGCTGTATAACGACCCATCAATCAGACTCTTTAGACGTTCTACGTGTTCGGCTTGAGTGCCCATTTGCCCTATGCTTACCCGGATGTATGCTTCTCCTTTCAGAGTAGCTGGTGTCACAAAGCTATGTTCACTAGCATTAATAGTATCAACAAGCAGCTGAGTAGCGTTGTTGCCATCTACATGTCTAAAGCTGACCAAGGCCAAGGACACAGGAGCTATCCGAACTAAACACGGGTGGCCATCTACCCAATCCCCAAATGCTCGAGCAAGGCTGACGTGACGGCGCACCATAGCTCGAAGCGCTTCGGCACCATGAGCTCTCAAAACAAACCATATTTTGAGAGCTCGAAACCGTCTACCCAAAGCGACTTGCCAGTCTCGGTAGTCAACCACCGTTTCTGCTCGATTGGCATCTGATCGCAAGTACGACGGCACGATTCCTAGAGTATCTATGAGAGGCTTGCGATCTTTGACATAAAAACACGAACAGTCAAATCCCACTCCCATCCACTTGTGAGGATTAAAAACGTAACTATCCGCATATTCTACACCCTCTTGGTACCGCCGATATTCGGGACACATCATGGCCGTACCCGCGTATGCTGCATCTACGTGAAACCACATCTTGTATTCCGATGCAATTTTTCCAATCTCCAGTAAGGGGTCTAGCGCCGCTGTCCCCGTGCTCCCAACCGTTGCATTAACAAAGACAGGCAATAATCCTGAGGCTTTATCAGCCATAATCGCAGTCCTAAGAGCTCTCGAACACATCGCAAATGTCTCGTCTACATCTATCAAACGAATGTGCTCGTAGCCTGCGATGCGGGCCCCCTTCTCAATCGAAGAGTGCGCTTGATTAGAGGCATACACTACCATCTTTTCAATCGAAGTCCGGACTCGGGCCTTCTGCCGAGCTACCACCAGCGCCAGATGGGTCGCATCGGAGGCCGTGGTCTGGATAACCCCACCACCAGTTCCGTCCGTACGCCAATCTCGTGGGAGGTCCAGGAGCTCTACCAACCAGTTGAGCATCACCATTTCTAGCTCGGTGCATGCTGGGCTAGTCGCCCACAGCATCCCTTGCTGTCCCATCCCAGCCGCCGCAAGGTCCGCCAATATAGAGGGAACAGACGTATTCGAAGGAAAATACGCAAACCAACCAGGCGAATGCCAGTGAGTCAGTCCTGGCGCGATTATTCTGTCTAGGTCACCAATGATCTCCTCGTAGCTCTCCGGCTTTTCGGGTGCACGTGGTGGTAGTTGCTCAAGAATGGTGCCAGGGGCGACATCACTACGAATTGGGCGCCCTTCAACCTCCCTAAGATATCTTGAGATCCATGTAAGCACCACCTGCCCATAAGTTTCCAGAGTAGATGGATCTGATTTGTTATCCACGTCTCATATTTACCCACAGATTTTGGCTAGAGCAAGTCAACGAAATCGCTTGGGCTGATACCTCACAATCCATGTAAGCACCGCCCTCCCGTAAGTTTATAGAACAGACCGCTGCAATATGTTACCCTCGTTTCATATCTACCCACCGACTCAGCGAGAGCAGGTCGACACTAACTGCAGCTGCAAAACCGATTGGTCGGGAACAAGCTCCTGTGGCTACGCCGGGAGTGCTGCTGCGCAAACCCGTCAAGAGTTTATTATGATGCAACTGGCTCAACCCAAGTGGTACAGCAAAGACCACTGGATTTGATTCTCTTAGAATCAACCAGCGGTCGCTCAGCGGGACCGTAGCGATACTCAAGTATCTCCAACTATTTCGGCCGCCTGTGCAGTCTTAAGAAAACCTCAAGCATCTATAACAAAAACTATAGATACCGCAGAAACCAAAGAAGCTCACATCGGTCCAGATCATCCTCGTTATTGCGATTGGCACAATTTGAACCAAAATCTCACAAAATCGATTCACAATCGGTATAAAAATATATGCGGCGCAACTTTGGCGCTATCCTCCATTTGTGATCGAGCAAAACCTCCCCAAGCGGATTCAACAATGGGCCGATCGTACGGGCAAGTACCTATCGTATGAGGCTCGTCGTATGACTCACCGTCCTCGCCACCTTCCCTCTGACTCGCTTCACCAGCGCGTGGTACAGGATGTTCGATTCGATGGTGTATCTGTATCACCCATACAAAGATTGAGTTTTTCGAGCACGTCATCGTTCATGCGCTCTGCCGAAGCTGCTTTAGCCACACTACGAGAGCTCCCCTCAGACGGAAGTTATACATCCGAATATCCAAATGGATTCGAGCACTGTGTTCCTCTTAACCCAAGCTATATAGCCCAAAATCACCCCGAAATCTATATGTGGGGCCTGGACCCAAAAATGCTCGATCTTGTTGAATCTATTTTGGGTTTACCACCTCTATATCATGGGGTCATCTTTCGCAAAGAGATCGTTGACCAAAGAAATGTTGGTACCAGACGCTGGCACACAGATTTCGAAGATCTTAACACCATTAGGGTATGTGTCTATCTTTCGGACGTGCTCGAAGCCGAAGATGGAGCATTTGAGTACATACCGCGAACAATTCCTCTACGCTGGGCTGATTTTGACTCTGATGAGATCGATGATGAGCGCATGCGAAAGCGTGTTCCAGAGTGGATGTGGAAGCAGGTCACTGGCCCCAAATGGACCGTGTCTGTCAAAGCTGTATCCAAGGTCTTTCATCACGGCAAAGTACCCAGAATCCCAAGGGCAGCTGCGTCATTTTACTACACAAGCCGAAAGCCCACCTCCCCTGAATTGAGCGAGGCATTCAGCTTCAAATATGGTCTACCATATCTCAATATGTCGTTAACCAATCGCCAACTAGATTGCTTGGGGGGATATCGTGATCTCCTTCGATAAGGCAAATATCAGTCGAGTGTCGAGGGGTACCAGCCCAGTTGCGGACCGTTCAGTGATGAAATTGGCTCAACAACTCACTGGTCGAACTTTATCCATTGGAGGCTCCGCCCCCCAACTGCGCAACAACTTTCTTTCGACATACATAGACTGGATAACCAAGTCTACCATAGCACCAGCAACAGGCATTGGCTCCTATCGAGAGAGATACTATGTCAACGGGGTGACCCAAGCATACGACATATTTTTCTCGGAGCACAGAGATCGGCGATTTCGCACCCTGTCTGGAGAATACCCATATACCAGACTCTCGGTTCCACGTTGGGCCTTGCTTAGCGATGAGGAGGGCTTGGCACCCGGCGACGCTCTCATCATGAGCGCCCCATTTTACGCTCACGGCAATGTTCCACGCAACTGGCTAAAGCTTCTTGATCAGTGCAGGGACTTGTCCATACCGGTGATGATCGATGCCGCCTACTACGGAACCGGCTATGGAGTCTCATTTGAATATAACCACCCAGCAGTGGACATGGTGGCCTTCAGTTTGAGTAAGCCATTCGGCCTTCAATCGTGGAGGGTAGGCATGATGCTCACAAACCGGAAACTTCCTTACTTAGAGGAGATTCAAGTTGCGGCGAACTACTTCAACCATGTTGGCGCCTACGTCGGACTTCAGTATCTAAACACTTTCACCGCTGACTATATGCCTCTCAAGTATCAGGCGAAGCACCGGCTAGTAGCGTATCAGCTCGGGCTACTGCCCTCCGATTGTCTCATGTTGGCGTTGGTTAGGGACGAAGACCAACGTTTTGATGAGATTTTAGGAGACGATCGTTTTCCTGAGGATCCTCGTCCGCTTGGCCAACTTCGCCGTGTTTGTATCAGTTCATACATAAGTAACCCAGAATGGTGGCCCAAGCGAGTAGTTCGGTCGACTCTCAACGGGGCCTTCAAGGCCCTCCGACCCTCAACAGCTAGCTGAACTCACTTTTCGCCTTCAGTTCTTCTCTCTTCTATCTATGTTCCGTCAACTGAGTTCGAGGAAGTATTCATTATCTGCCGTCAACATATTTTTCCGTAGTCAATGCATTTCTTAGCATGCTAGGGACAATTGTATGTGTATGGTAGATCAGGCTTAGCAAGCTGCTTCCGGCGTCTTTTTCGAAAAGCACGCCGACCGGTATCATACAAAGCCTACCTCGAACTATACCTATTGGGACAAATCACCGGGCTGCTGGGGCGTGCCTTTCAACTCCAGCGGCGGAGATGACGTCGTAGCCCGCCTTTGTGAGGTGCGGCCTCGGAGCGAGGGTACTGAATATACCTCCCGAGGGGCCCTTACAGCAAAGACCACTTGAATTGATTCCGTAAGAATCAACAAGGGGTCGCGCAGTGGGGCATTGCCCCGCGGAGAAGCAGCAACTTGGGTTCAACCCAAGTTCTTTCTACTGTATGAGCTCAGCGACATGCTCAACTCAAGTGAATTTACTGTATCACATTGAGCCATTCCCTGCCGAGTTCTTGGGATGGTCTACAACCATTCTTAACGATTCATCCGCCCCTTCCCGCCCAACCAGTTGTGCAAATAATGCAATAGGTAGCGTACCCTAGCTTCTCAACTATGCTCGAAATTTTTTCGTTGAGCACTGTTTGCAGTGAAAAAACAGACACATTAATAGCATATATGAAATATCGGCGCTATCGATCGCGTTCGGGATTCGTAGATGCTTCTAACCAAAATGGCGGCTCAACAAATATTGCTGAGTGAAAAATCTATACAGCAAAGACCACTTGAATTGATTGTGTAAGAATCACCAAGTGGCCACGCAGCGGGGCATAGCCACGCGTAGAAGCAGGAACTTGGGTTCAACCCAAGTTCTTGCCGTTGTATATGACCGTTAAACCCATAAGCGCCTTCATTCAGAGCTACACGTCAAACCTTTGGACATGACCTCCCGTATTACTCGGGAGGTTCGGACTTAGGAGCTGACACTACAAATCCCCCAAAACGTTAGGCTTGCAGAGAAAACGATGAAATCACTTCAGGGACCCATCCATATCAACCCCAGCCTTCAAAAGTATGCATGGGGAGATCAAAAAATTATTCAAGAGCTTTTTGGGCTTCCTATCACCGGTGAGCCCATTGCCGAAGCCTGGTTCGGTGACCACCCCCTCGCTTCAGCTAACGTGATTACAGATGAGGGAGAGACTCGCCTCGACACGTATATTCAGGATCAGAAAGAAACGATTCTTGGCAATGAGCTTAAGCAGACACACGATACACTTCCATACCTTGTGAAGATACTTGCTGCTAAACGCCCACTGTCTGTCCAGGTACATCCAAATAGGATGCAAGCACAGGTAGGTTTTGCGCTCGAGGAAAGAGAATGCATTCCGAAAGATGCTAGCAATCGCTCATATCATGATCCTAATCACAAGCCAGAGCTTTTGGTTGCCCTTTGTCCTTTCTATGCTCTTGCTGGTTTTAGACCCACAAAAGCGATCATCAATGAACTGGAGCATCATCCAGAGCTTCGTCAGCTTCTATCTATTGAGGAGAGCGGACCGAGGGATCTACGAGATAGTCTACATCGATTCTTCGCTCTTGCTGACGATGTCGTTGAGTTTTATCTCGGTGTGCTCGTTCGGAAATTGGAAAAATCTTTAGCCAACCAAAAATTTGACCCGTCCCGCCGCGAGCATTGGTTTCTTCGCTTGCACCGACATACTAGTCGCTATGGGTCACCGGACCGGGGTCTAGTCTTTGTTTTCATCCTCGAGCTCCTCAGCTTGAGGCCGGGTCAATCAATCTTTATACCCGCTGGTATGCTTCATGCTTACTTGGAAGGCGCTGGCGTTGAACTCATGGCGAGCTCTGACAATGTCCTCCGTGCCGGACTCACCACCAAACATATTAATATAACCGAACTTCTCAAGCTTGTTCGATTTGATTCTCGCGCAGCCCCTATACTAGATCCCATAGCTACCAATGATAATCACACCTCGATCTACCCTATTGCGGCCGCGGAGTTTCAACTAGATAGAGTTTGTTTATCTCCTCGTCAACGTATCTCCCGAAAAGCTAACGGACCTCATACCGTGTTGGTCACCAGTCCGGGTAAGAGCGTGCGAATACACGTTGGCGATCAGCACCTTGAACTCCAGGCTGGGCAGGCTAGTATCATTCCTCATGAACAATCATATGCGATTGAGGCTGACAGTCCTGTAGAACTACTTGTTGTGGGGGTTCCCTCATCGAAAGAAGTCTATAGCTCATTTCGTAATCGCCTGCCTCATACCCTGCAATTGACCCAAGCCGGGTTCCATGGGCCGGCTGAGAGCTTCACAGACCTTGAGACTTATATTAATACTGTGGCGTTCCTGAATTATCTTATCAGCTCCGGTGATGTCGTTCCCGGGTCACGAGTGGCCATTGCTAGTAATCTGCATCCGAGCACTCACAACATCCTTTGCGCTGTTACTCGGGGGATAATTGACGTTGGCATGGAGCCCATCCATTGTGGATATTTACCAAGCCCAGCGCTCAGCTACTATGGAATACAGAATGGTTGTCCCAGCATTATGGTTACCGGAAATAGTCTTCCGTTTGATCATAATGAGATACATCTAATGACAAGCCATGATGGATTATCGGTCGAAGAGCTTCCCGGGATCTTAGCTTCTGTTGCTCAAGTTCGAAGAGTAGAGTACCGGCGAATTGCCTTACAATCTCTATTCGACGATGAAGGCTACTTCCATCCACGACACGTAGCGCCTCTGGCACCAGCAGTAACTGAGGCCCAAGCGTTGTATATTGATCGTTACCTAAAAGCATTCCCTCTAGATAGTCTGTGCGGAATGCGAATTGGGCTTTACGAGCACTCAGCAGTGGGTAGAGATATTATTTTCGATATCCTCAAGCAACTTGGAGCCGAAGTCCATCCTTTCGGACGATCTAACTCGTTTACAGCTATTGATAGCGAGAGCATGTCTTCCGATTTTTTGACCGAAATCCAAGAGATGACCAAGGAACTAACGGAGCGAATTGGCCCGCTAGATGCTATTGTATCCACAGATGTCGACGGTAAATATCCGTTGCTATTGCCCCAAAACCCCAAACAACCGACCACATTCATGTTTGTGAGTGGAGATCTTTTGGGGATGCTAGTTGCCCATGCCCTTGAGGCTGACGTGCTGGCTGTGCCCATAAGCTCAACCGATGCCATCGAGCGCCATTTTACTGAAAAGAAGGTGCATGTCGAACGAACCTGCATCGGTTCCTCATTCGTCATCAACGCCATGAAGAGTCTCCCCGGGCACCGAAGGGTAGGCTGGGAAACAAACGGTGCCTTCTTCACCAGCTCGCCCTTAACGACGGAGTCAGGTACCCTCGAACCTCTTCCTAGCCCCGACGCTGTCCTTCCACTGATCACTGCGCTCCGCACCGCCCAACTTGCCGAACACTCAGTTGGTGAACTTCTCCAAGCTTTCCCACCCCGATGTAGCCGCACTGGGCTCCTAAATGAGTTCGTTGGAGAACAAGGGCATATTCTACTTGAGATTTTAGCTGCTCCGAAATCTTCTCTCCGTCAGGTACACTACAGAGAGGCTACAGTGGAGGCAAAAACCTATAGCGGGGAAGAACTCCCCTTAAACAGCCTCGAAATTGGCAAATTGTATGACCTGCGTACCCGTCTCACTGCCGTCTTCAGCCCCAGCCGGGGATTCGGAAAGCTCTCGACTCTCGACTATTTGGATGGGCTCCGTATAACCTTCGATAATGGAGACATTGCTCACATCTTCCCCTCGGGCAACGCGCCACAGCTCAGAATCTACGCCATAGCAGACACCATCGAACGCGCACAGGCGATCGTAGATGAGGGTATCCGCGATCCGAACGGCATCCTACGAGAGCTACTCCAACTTTCCAATGGTATGAATTTTGTCAATGACATAAAGCGAAACATTGCTAATATGGAGACGTTATTCAAGACTGGTAGTCCGGCTTCGGTCCTCAGCATTGTTTCCGGCTCAGGGAGTGCACAAAAATTTTGGGCCCAGCGATTAACCGACATCCAGGGTGAGTTTAAGGCTCGCAGCACCCATGCATTCCACGAAGATCTTCCCGTCAATCAGGCTTTCGGCATCCTCCTTTTATGGCAACGGCTCCGACCAAAGCTTCAGCCCAATGACAGCGCACTAATCGCTTTTGTCTTCGGTGACGGTACCCGTTCTACCCCATTTACAGAAACGGAGTGTGGGCAGAAACCGGCCATGGCAACCTTTGTTCGCAGCTCTTCACCCCATCGCCCTTTCCGATCCACGGTGGAACTTGCTCTTCGTACCTTTGCACCGGTGGAGGCATTCATCCGGCGGTCCGGTTTTGAGGGCATAGTTATCAAGTGGGGTGACGAGATCCAAATTCCGACAAGGGATCTCTCCGGGCAAGACCCGCTTTTTGCCAACGCTGACATCGTTCGGTTTGTATCGATGCAAGCGATGACCGAAGATACAGCCAAAAACAAAGATTGGGTCGCTGTCGATGCGGGAGGTACGGTCCGTGGTTTTATCCCCCGCCGCCCTCTTTCCGCGATGCAAGAGCTCGCCAAACGCGGGATTTTGAGGAAAAATGGTACTCAGCTAGTCGGAGGCATCAATTTGGGCTCCATCGCTATCTCCCGCGCCTTGCTGGACATTCTCCTCGAAACATTCGAACAAGAAGTAAACGACCCAACCGCCGACCGTAAGCAGCGACCTGATCTCGACCCACAACTGTTTACTGCCCTCATGGTGGCAACCATTGACCATTCAGAAGAGCGGGAACAAACCTGGATCAGAGAGCGAAAGGAAAGCCCAGCACTAGAGGAACTCGAACATCAGTTTCCCGACATCATAAGCCGGCTCAGAGGAGCCTTAGATCGTTTTCAGCAACGCCACGGACGACCGGTTCGCATAGTGGCCATGGACTTTGGAGACCAGTATTGGGGTGACGTAGGTCAACACCGCAGTATGTACGCGTTCTACATGGCTTTGGTCCAAGATGGCCCATCTGGCGAGGTTGCCCGTTCACTGGCTGGACTATCTGAGACCCGCGATGCCAACGGAAATATCCTGGTCGGCAATACTTATCTAGGTGAGGCAGTAGTTGCGAAAAACTCGATATTCATCGATGCCCACATTGATGAAGGCAACATCGAGCAGTCTGTATTGATCGGCACACGAGCTGGACATCTACAAGCTCGAAAGGCTTTTGATGTCCAAAGTACTGTCAAAGAAATGGTTTTATCCCCTCGATCCGGCACATATAAAGTTGTAAGCCGAGACCCCGTGCATATCGAGCTTGGTGGACGAGCGACCACAATATTCTTACCTGATGGTGAAGCTTTGTACCAAATAACTGAGGATACACCTTTAAAGGGCAGTGCAAGTGCTTACTCTGAACCAATTCTCGAAAATCCCATGTCATTTAGAGATACTCACAAAATTGTTAGTAAGGCCGATCCCGAGACCACTGAACAGCAACGTACAAACAAACGTGAAGAGATAGAAGCAATCCTACTGAAACCTGTCGAACATGTCCGAGACTAGTTTTACAGCAAAGGCCACTTAATTGATTCTGTAAGAATCAACTAGCAGCCTGTTGATCTAGCCCTGCACGCATCTATCGGCCGGTCTTTCCGTGAAACGTCCTGACCACAAGAAGTCTCTCCTCGGTCGCGTACCGCCAGGTACGCTCGCCTCGTCGTCAGAACGTTTCACGAAAAGCCTGG
>JAHQVK010000233.1 GCA_019634385.1 Myxococcales bacterium
CGGCCGGTCTTTCCGTGAAACGTCCTGACCACAAGAAGTCTCTCCTCGGTCGCGTACCGCCAGGTACGCTCGCCTCGTCGTCAGAACGTTTCACGAAAAGCCTGGCTCGATAGCTACACACAGGGCTAAATCAACAGGCTGCTAGGTAGATCGGCCGGCCACCCTTTGGGTATATCCTATAGTAGCAATGGTCGGTTGGTGAGCCTCAACCGTTTCCCCCAGGTCTTCCACGGGCCGTACAGTGAGGCACTGTCCAACGAATAGGCAATGGCTTGGATCGCGTCGGAGTAAACCTCTGTTGTTGAGGGCCAAGTATATATCGTTGTCCGGTTCTTCCCGTCTTCAAAAGCCTGTTCTTCATGTGGGCATATCCAAGACGACCTCGGTCTTAAAGACCGCAGACGGACGAGCCCCTCATGTCGAACAGAGCTTGATCGGGATCTGAACGCGGCCTTTAATCTCAAGAAGGCGGCCAGTTCAGCCGTGTTAGCATGCGGAGCCAATGCGAGACCAGCGGTACAAGGACCACTGGCCGCTGCGTCGAAGCGTGAAGATGAAAAGCTACCTATAGACCGGTTTAGTTAGATTCGTCAGAGCGGTGTTTCAACCTAATAGAAAACTATCGCGTGGACTAGCAGGCCATCAGAAAAGTGAGTTAGGCGCTTCGCGGGTCCTTTTTCCGTGGAACGTCAGGACCGGCTTCGCCTTTCATCGGTTGCATACGCCCGGTATGCGCCCTCTTCATCCAGAGCGTTCCACGGAAAAGAACCTTCGCGGATCACCCATCCCACTTTTCCGATGGCCTGCTAGGCGTGTCTAGACCCTCCGGACCGCGTTCGAACTTGTTTCCTGCGTTTGTGATGCCCCCCTTTCGGGCCCCTCGCCGGGTACATCCAGTCCCTTCCCTCCATGGCCGACTCATCACAAACGGGGAATACAGCGTCATCTCCGCAGCCGGAGGGTAAGACACGCCCTGGTTGCCAGTTGATTTGTCCAAGTAAATGTAAGTTCGAGGTAGGCTTTTTGTGAGACGCCTAGACGAAGAGAGCGCATACTGGGGGCTGCAACCCACGAGAATAGACCCCGGTCGGAGTGTTTCACGACACCGCTTGCCCGAAGCACGCTTGCTGGGTCTGATCAACGGGCAGCTAGGTGCTTGCACCGAAAACAGTTCACGCTGAGAGTGAATAGTTGGTGACGAACCCGGTAACTATAGTAGCGGATAATGGTCATGCATCGCATACTATGGTCAGTTATGCTCCTCTTTGGGTGTGGCTGTGCCCGCTCCCAAAGTGCTGGGCCGGTCGCAGGTGGTGATCGTCTCGCCGGCAAGCCGTATGCCAGCCGCAGTTCGGTGATCGCCCGGCATGGAATGGCAGCTACGGCCCATCCTTTAGCCACCCAAATAGCTATAAACACCCTCCAGCAGGGAGGCAGTGCGGTTGATGCCGCTATCGCTGCCAATGCGGCATTAGGTTTTCTAGAACCGGTGGGATGTGGTGTCGGCGGAGACCTGTTCGCTTTGGTCTGGGATCCGAAAAAGAAGAGGGTAGTAGGTTTTAATGGGAGTGGGCGGTCACCTCAAGGCCGTACGCTTGAGCAGCTCAAGAAGCGATTAAATGGGGCGGCTACTATTCCGCCTTTTGGCTCTCTGGCGGTCACTGTACCGGGTGCGGTGGATGCATGGTTCCAACTACACCAACGATTTGGTCGTCTACCGATGTCCGAGGTGCTGGGGCCAGCGATTCGGTATGCCCGCGAGGGGGTGCCGGTGCCTCAGACCATCGCCCACTACTGGAAGGCCAATATCGAGCGCTTAGAAGCTTACCAGAGGTCTCAACCATGGCTGGAAGAGCTAGACAATGCACGAAAGCTGTTTGCACCCGGTGGCCAAGCACCCAATGAAGGGGATGTATTTTACAATCCCGATCTTGCACACACATATGAGGTGATAGCCAAGGAGGGACGTGACGGCTTTTATAGGGGCCCGATCGCACGAACCATTGATGCATACATGGAACGGATCGGTGGTGATCTCCGCTATGACGATCTGGTACGGCATCGGGGAGAATGGGTTGAAGCACTGTCGACCAGCTACCGTGGCTACACAGTCTATGAATTGCCTCCGAATACCCAAGGTTTGGCTGCGCTACAAATGTTGGCCATACTTGATGGGATGGACATTGGTACATCACCCAGCGCCCAGTCGATCCATCTACAGGTAGAAGCTAAGCGTATCGCTTTTGAGGATCGAGCTAAATTCTACGCTGATCCAGCGTTTATGACCCATAATCCAGCTGACCTCCTCAAGCCGGAGGTTGTGGCTGCGAAGCGATCGTTGATTCAGTCGGGGCGGGTACGCCCGGTGGAAGTGAGTGATCCTGCGGTGCTTGAAAATGGTGATACTACCTATCTCACAGTCGCTGATGAGTCTGGGATGATGGTTTCACTGATTCAATCTAACTATCGAGGCATGGGGTCGGGTTTGGTTCCGGATGGATTGGGGTTTATGCTTCAAGATCGCGGTGAGTTGTTTGCACTTGATAACAAACATAGCAATGTATACGCACCAGCCAAGCGGCCGTTTCACACCATTATACCGGCTTTGGTTACCCGCGATGGAGAAGGATGGCTGAGTTTTGGAGTGATGGGCGGGGGGATGCAGCCCCAGGGACATGTGCAGATTCTTTGCAACCTCATTGATTTTGGATTGAATCTTCAGGAAGCAGGGGATTTGGCTCGCTGGAGGCACGACGGGTCCCCCGAGCCGACCGGTCAAGCTGGAAATAAGAACGGAACTCTCCATGTAGAGTCGGGCATTCCGTCATCAATTCGGATGGAACTCGAAGCAATGGGGCATAAAGTAGAAGTAAGCAAAGGCGGGTATGGCGGCTATCAGGCGATTATGCGTGATTCTGCTCGGGGCGTGTATTATGGGGCATCAGAGCGGAGAAAAGACGGGCTCGCTCTTGGGTACTAGGGGCGTGTCTTTACCCTCCGGACCGCGTTTTGACTTGTATCCCATATGTGTGAGTGGTCGGTGGCTTTGCGCCCCTTTCGGACTCTTCGGTCCGGTATTTCGCTGGTCTTTGAAGTAGTTGGATGTCTGGTGACTCAGCGTTAGCAGGCTCGGAATCTCCGTCTGCTCGCCATGGTGGGAATTCTTTAGAATTCGGTCTTTCCGGTACGATAGATGCTTTACAAGAGTGTTAAACGGATTTTCACTATGCACTAGAAAGATAAGCCAAGTTCAACTCTGCGTCTTTTTGATAGTTTTAAAGCCACTAATTGGTGGGATTCTCTGAGGTGGTTTTTAAGTTCGGCGTCACCGAGGAGATGATGGTTGAGGCATTGAATCCATGTGAAACCTCGGGAGGCGAGGTAAGGTGCTGGTCGACAAGCAGGGTGCTCTTCAAGCGCATCAAAGACCAGCTCTGTCACTTTGAAGGTAATGCCTGGTTCGACATCGTCTTCGGACCACCCCGCGATGGCAAATACTTTACCTCCTACTTTCCAAACATCTGAACCGCCCCATTGCACAACGTGCGTAGTGGCAGGGAGAGATCGGCAGTAGCTATTGAATTCATCTGCGGTCACTGATTGAGAAATCTGACAGCAATTGAAGTATCGCGCAAGCTCTCGCCTCTGAGTGGGGAGTACCCAATAACCGTTGGTCTGGCCGGGCTACAGCAGAAATCAGTTGGGTTGAATCCAAGTTCCAACTTCTATGCCGGGCAATGCTCGCTGCGCGACCCCTTGTTGATTCTGTAAGAATCAACATTAAGTGGTCTTTGCTGTATGAGTCTTCAAGGGAAGTTGCGAAAGTCGAAGACCACCGGACACGCGCTCAGCGACAAGTGCACTGGCGATGACCGGGATCCAAAGAGCAGCGACATACGCCGCCCCCGGGTCGAACTCGAAGTAGGCGAAGCTGACGAGCATGGCGCGTGACGTGACCGCGACGCTCATCTGAGCCACCACGTGCTTCATCGCACGCGCATGGCCGCTCATGTCTTTCCTGCGCGCGGCCAGGACCCCGGCCACCATGCCCGAGAGCACAATTGCGCCGGAGAGAATGAACCCGATGGTCACGTTGACTCCGCCCTTGGCGTCGAAAGCGAGAATGAAGCCGGAGGGTACGAGCGCCAGGACAACCAAAAGCCCAGTCAGCCGCCCCAAGTACCGATGCAGCTTCTTGCGGCGCTGCACCCAGCGCGTCATCAAAGCCAAACAAGCCGGGAAGCTCACAAGGGCTGCGGCGACGTGCACCTTGAGCGAGGCGAGCCCCAGGTCCGTAAAACGCACCTGGGGAAGCTTCTCCACGACGAAGGGCTCAAACGCGTCCGGGTCGAAATAGCCCAGAGACGCGTTCGTGATGAACGCTGCTCCCAGAAACATGAGAACCAGGAAAACTGAGCTGGAGAAACGCCGGATCGAGCGAGGCATATTGAGACTACGGCTGAGCGTGACAATCGATGCCTAAGCGATCCTAGGTTTGACACTGGGGAAGGGTTTCGTAATTCCTGCGTAAAAGCGCAGTCAAACTCTTGCAGACCTCGTGCAAAGAGTCCGAAGCGAAACGGTCGAAGTCCGTGAAGCCGGACGGCGGCCAAACGTTGCCGAACCCCGCGGCGCTCGGCAGAAGGGCCATGGATCGCGCTCCCACTCGAAAAGGTTCGGAGCACGGCGTCAAATCGCGGGCGACTTACTTCACGAGCATGTCGCGCGAATTGATGTTGTAGCCCAGGAGCTTTGCCTTCGTGTCTTCGATGATGAAGCGGAAGGTTTCGGTTCCCGTTCCTTCCTTGAATGTCGTCTCGTAGTTGAACTTGACATAGCGGACGAAATTGATGTTGGTGACGTGCCGGACTTTTTGTTCGGTGGAAACGACGGGGCCGAGCTTAGAATGCACGGCTTGGAAGAGTTCGATGATGTCTTCTTCGCTGGACGCCTTTTTGAACTCTTCGTGAGTCTCGGCGTACATCGTCGCGAACTGTTCTTTGTTGAACTGCGCGTGGAATTTCGTCACAGCCTTCTCCGCTGCCAGCGTGTCCTTCTTGGCGTTGCAGCCGGGGAGCGCGAGGGCCGTCAATGCGAGCAAAGTTGAACGACGAGTGACGAGAGTTGCGCGAGGGCGAGCGAACGAGGTCATGTTGAGAACATCGCACGCTTGGTGTCTTTCATCAAGATCCGCGCTCGACGAATTCGATTGTCGAAAGTTGCGCGACAGCATCATTCATCAGCCAAGTATGTGGCGAGTTCACGGTGATATGTTCGGCATCGGGGAGTTTTGTCTCTTCAACAGAAACGATTCCGTCGTTCGTCCCCCCAAACAGCCTGTTGATTTAGCCCAGTGTGTAGCTATCGAGCCAGGCTTTTCGTGAAACGTTCTGACGACGAGGCGAGCGTACCTGGCGGTACGCGACGGAGGAGAGACTTCTTGTGTTCAGGATGTTTCACGGAAAGACCGGCCGATAGATGCCTGCAGGGCTAGATCAACAGGCTGCAAAGGGTGACCACGGATCATTGCGTCCCATGGTCCCAGCGATCACAAGCGTGGGGCCGCTTAGATACACGGTGGGTGCATCGATCCGATGGACAGCAAAAAGGAATAAACCCTGTTGCAGTAGAAATCCCTTGGGTAGAACCCCAGTTCCTGCTTCGCAGCGGGGCAATGCCCCGCTGCGCGGCCCCTGGTTGATTCTATAAGAATCAATTCAAGTGATCCTTTGCTGCAGCTATTCACTCATGCGGTCTATCCTGGATGCCCATCACTATCTCAAGATTGCTCTTTGGACGCTACCGGCTGGTTACGGTGTAGGGGATAGTAGCCGAGCAACCATCACCGTTTTCGCACCTAAAGCTAAACTTGTAGATTCCCGATTTGGTTATTCTATAAGAATGGATGATACCTTCTTTTGATCCGCTACTACAGGGTTCTTTACTGTAATCTTGTCCTATTTCCCATCCATAATACCAACGGTCAAGTTTGTACTTGAGTCCATTGGATGCGCTAAATCCTTTGTTGCTACATAGATATACTTTAAGCGTATCCCCTGATTTGAAAGTACGTAACTTGTATTCAACGTTGTCTTTGCCGTCATCGTCATCATGCCAACTATGGTCGTCATCATGCCAACTATGGTCGTCATCGTCGTGCTTATTATCCTCATTAGTACCTTCGTGCTCCTTGCCATCGATGTTGATTCTTAATACGTCTGAGCTGGAGACGAGGACGCAAGAGTGGCCGTTGAGTACATATCCTGGGTGACAGGCACAGGTACCAGTACTTTCTTCACAGCTTGCGTTGTTGGGGCACTCCACGCCACTGCATTTATTCGTCCGCACACAGTTTCCGGCATTGTTACGTTCATACCCAAAGTCACACAGGCAGCTGCTGGTGTGTTCATCGCAAGTGGAGTTATCTGGGCAGTTGATATAATCGCAATTGTTTATAGGTTCGCAGCTCCCGTAGCGGTCAAATGTATAACCGGTATTGCATACGCAGGTGTTGGTGTCTTTGCTGCAGGCTGAGTTGTCTGGGCAGTTGGTGTTGCATGCATTCACCGGTACACAGTTACCGGCCTCATCAAATCTATACCCAGAGCTGCACTGACAAGTTTGAGAGCTTTCGTTGCAACTGGCGTTATTCGGACAGCTCACGAGGGCACAGTAATTGTTTGCTATGCAGCTGTTTGCGTTGTTTCTTACATATCCAGAGTCACAGGTGCAGGAGCGAGTGCGTTCGTTACAGCTGGCGTTATCTGGGCAGTTTGCTGGATCACAGGTGCTTATTTCTATACAGTTGCCGGTGGGGTTAAGCCTATATCCATCCTTACATAAGCAGTCCCCGCTACGGTCATCACAACTAGCGTTGCTCGGGCAGAGAATATTCTCACAGGCATTGGTGGGTACGCACCTGTCGGCGCCACTGAATATATACCCTGGTTCGCAGAGGCATATCTGCGTTTCTGTATGGCAGTTTGCATTTTCAGGACAGTCAGTGATGTCACATCTTACGATGGGTATACAGCTTCCGGTACTGTCATTTCTGTAACCTGGTTCGCAGATACATGTGCCGGTACTTTCTCTGCAGGCTGCATTGCTAGAGCAAACAATACCGTCACACGGTGAGATAGTCGACGCACAACCGCCGGTACCATCATCTCCGTATCCAGGGTTACACACGCAGGTCCCATCACGGTCGTCGCAACTGGCATTGTCTGCACAGGATACTCGGTCACAGTTGTTTGTGACTACACAATTCCCGGATTCATCAAACCTATGACCTGGTTCACAGAGGCATATATTTGCCTCAGCCTCACAACTCGCGTTCTCGGGACAATCTGCTGTTTCGCAGCTACGAATGACCGTACAGTCGCCTGCACTGTCATTCCTATACCCCCGGTCACAGACACAAGTGCCGGTACTTTTGCGACAACTGGCATGACTTGAGCACACCACGCCATCACACTGTGAGCTAATAGGCGCGCAACCGCCAGAGCTATCATCTCTGTACCCTGGGTCGCAGACGCAGGTCCCGGTATCTTCCTGACAAGTAGCGTTGCTTGAACAGACCGCACCATCACACCCTAAAGTTATCGCTATGCAACCACCGAGGCTGTCATCTGTGTATCCTGCATCACAGGAACATAAACCGGCGCTCTCGAGGCAGCTTGCGTGGCTTGGGCAACCATCAGCACAGCGTGTCGCCAATACACATGAGTTGGATTCGCTACCGAGTTCTAAATCACCATACTCGTACCCGGGATTGCATTGGCATTGTCCAGTAAGTTCTTGGCATCTTGCGTTCTGCCCACAGATGACATCCGTACATACCGAGCTGGCCGTGCAGCTGCCCGACTCATCTTTGGTATATCCGCTATCACATAAACATTGACCTTGGATCTCGTCACAACTTGCGTTTTGAGGACATACGCCACAGCTTAGGTTTTGAGGACATGTTGCGTCTTCGCAGCGTTTTCCGTTGCATCCGAACCAGGTCAGAGATAGGACCAAGGCCCAGCTCAACCTACTGGCATCCATCCAACAAGGTATGCCGCTAATCATATATTGTGTCCCTCGATGTTGGGGCCATATACCTATTCGTCACAGGAAGGCACTGGAGATTTTGGTTTGTATGCGTACAAGAAATCATAATAGTGGATTCTGCCTGACCGGCCACCGTCCTTAAATCAAAAGTACGATTCAACCAATTGAGTTGAATGCAAAAAAATAAGTAAAATCAATTATTTTTAGTTATACAGCTTAATTCTCTAGGGTGCTGGCTCGATACTATTCATCAGCTTCTACATAGAAATAGGTACCAGCGTGTGGATGTATACCATGATGCAGGTGAAGCGCGAGGAGGTATTGATGGTATCCGGATATCTTTAATTGTTTGCCTGAAAAACATGTATCCTATATTGTACTATTATGTGGGTGTGGCTATTCGGGTAAGGCCTTTTGTGTCTCATAAAGCCAAAGACAAGTCATATGTCGTCGGCACCAGTAATTTGTATTGTTGGTGACTGCTCAACCAACGCTGATTACGATCTGACTTGTATCTAATGGTTTTATCGATGGAACTGTAGTGATTCATCTAAGGTTGCGCGGAACCCATGAGGGCATCTGACCATTTCAGCTCAGGTTGACAAAGATGAGATAATGTCTGATTGAGATACTATCTGATTGAGATAGGGTCAAAAAAGCTTAAGTCTGGAAAAGCTTAAGTCTGGAAAAGCTTAAGTCTGGAAAAGCTTAAGTCTGGAAAAGCTTAAGTCTGGAAAAGCTTAAGTCTGGAAAAGCTTAAGTCTGGAAAAGCTTAAG
>JAHQVK010000234.1 GCA_019634385.1 Myxococcales bacterium
AGTGGGCTGGGTGATCCGCGAAGTATCTTTTCCGTGGAACGCTCCGGATGAAGAGGGCGCATACCGGGCGTATGCAACCGATGAAAGGCGAAGCCGGTCCAGACCTTCCACGGAAAAAGGACCCGCGAAGCGCCTAACTCAGTTTTCCGATGGCCTGCTAGGTGTGGCCTCATAGTCGGACTCTTTAGCGTTTCGTGAGGAGGTGGACACCGGTAACTTACTCCAGTGAAGGCGGGGATGAAGATGATGCTCAACGTGATAGCCGATGTTGAAACCGAGTCGGGTTCCGAATAGCCGATAGTCGTCATTTGCACCAGACCGATTGTAGGGGACGTGATGATCGTAGTTGCTCCAACCGGCCCCCGCGAGAACGACCATCCATGGGATGAGGTAGCAGGTCAGAAAGCTTAGCGGTAACATCATCGCTAGAACTGCCGTAGGCACTCCGACGACGATCAAGGAGATAAGGAAGTCTGTTCTTTGCCGTATCGAGCCATAGCGAGTGAAGTAAAGCAGGGTTTCACACCAGGCGATCAGCGGGAAGGTAAGCACGTAGTAAGCTTTGGATACTGGCTTATTAGGAAAGCTCGATCGCCGAAAGGCGTAGGGGCTCGACCAATCTCTGCGCTTGCCCTCCTGTGGTCGGTCACTGTTGGCGTGGTGATTGAAATGATGTATCTTGAAGGCTTCGGAAGGGAAGCCAGAAACCAAGGTGCAGATGTACCCAAACACGTCGTTTGCGAGTCGCAAACGGAACACCGGGAGATGTGCGTGATTATGTTGAACTAGCGTAACGAACCGGGCGCCAATGATAATTATGGGTAAGGCGAGAGCTGCATGAGTTTGCCAAACGGCCAGGTACCCTTGGAGCATGGCTACGAACACGACCAGGACGAGAGAAATGAAGTCGACATGGTGTCGGAACATCAACTCACGACATACGCTGAAGGGTTGTGGTTTGCAAGCTTTCCTGCATCAAGAGGAATATTGATGCAATATTGTTTCTTTGTTCCCACCCAAAGAAGTTTGTCAAATATCATGGGGCACCCCAATGGCACCCGCACATTTGTATTGCACAGGAGATACAGCAGAAATCACTTGGGTTGAACTCAAGTTCCTGCTTCGCCGCGGGGCTGTGCCCCGCTGCGCGACCCCTTGAATTTCTTTTGCAAAAATCAATTCAAGGGGTCTTTGCTGTATCACTCGGATTTCAACCGCCTCCAAAGCGAGCTTGAGAACTCGATGAGCGAACAACCTATGGACTTTGCTTAAACGGATGGCGATAAAACGTATAGCTCAAAAGACTAAGAGCAAAAAGTCCGGCAAAGGAGTTGCCTATGCTTAGGCTCAGCAGGAGTCCATAAACACCAGCCCAACTCAGTCCAATGGCGGCAGCGGGTACCATGAACCCTAACGACCGCATAATCACCAGCAATGAACTTCTCAAGGGATGTCCAAATGCATCCAGACTGACGTTGGTTATCTCTGCGGCGCCTTTTAGCCCATAACTCCATGGTATAACAAGCAAGAATAGCCTCAAGACCTCACCGCATCTATCTTTGTTTTCACTATTGCTGATCGGGGGTGAGCTCTCGCAGAATACCCCCGATATACTTGTGGCAAATCCACCAAGTGCTAGCGTCAGCGCCAATCCCCAACCAAAACAAACCAACAAGCCAAACCGGAGCCCCAACCCCACCCGGCATTGCTCGTGGGCACCAATATTTTGTCCTAGGAAAGGAATGAGTACTGTACCGGTGGCCCGGATGCCAATCATGGAAAGGCCCTCAATGCGTATGCCCATTACAAACGCGGCGACAACGTCGTCTCCGTAGCTTGTGAGCATTCCGGTGAGTATTCCTACCGAAAACGGAAATAATAAGCGATTGCCTATCGCCGGCAGGCTGGACTTTAGCAGCCTCTGCCATGAGCTGAGTAGTTCTGTCCACGCGGGCATTGAGTATGTAATCATATTTTTGCGGGCCGAAATTATGTAAATTGTCAGCAGTAAAACTATAAGTCTTGCTACTACGGTAGCAACTATAGCGCCCTGTATTTCCAGCCGGGGAAATGGTCCCCAGCCAAAAATAAGTACTGGATCCAGAACCGCATTCAGTACTCCGGCCAGCACCATCAACAAACTGGGGGTACGCACGTCACCAAAAGCTCGCATGGCGGCATTACTAACCATTGAAATAATGAGCAATCCGGCACTCCAGTAGTAAGGAATAATATAGCTCTGTGCACTAGCTAAAAGGGTCTTGGATACACCCATAAGTATAAGCAAGGGGGTGATACATATATTACCAATGAAGATAAATAAGAGAGAAATTGTTCCTGCCAAATATAACGCATGGGTTGTGGATACGCGAGCATCAATGACTTTATTACCACCCAAGGCTCTGGCAACTCGAGCTGCGGTTCCTACCCCTAGTCCTACGCCAACACTTATGGCTACCAGCTGTAGAGGAAAAATATAGCCCATGACCGCTAAGGCATCTGTTCCTAACTGGCTGACAAAAAATGTATCCGCCAATGATAAGGACAAGACCGAGGCCAAACCCCAGAACGTCGGTAAGAGCATTCGTAGTAGTGTCGCATTCACTGGTCCTTGGAGGAGTTTGGAATTCCGAACAGCTTGAACCATTTTGTTACGACAAGGCACTAGGGCGTGTTGCTGAACTCGGCAAGGAACTATCGCGAAGTGCGTCAGCGCCTGAATGTTTGGCTGCGGGAATCAGTGTGCCAAATCTAGCTGCTTGATGACTATAAGTAATTGAAAATTAAAATTATTTAGGATTTAGATGAGACATTTTTCGATTTTTCACAGGCTCCCTAGCAGGCCATCGGAAAAGTGAGTTAAGCGCTTCGCGGGGCCTTTTTCCGTGGAAGGTCTGGACCGGCTTCGCCTTTCATCGGTTGCATACGCCCGGTATGCGCCCTCTTCATCCAGAGCGTTCCACGGAAAAAATACTTCGCGGATCACCCATCCCACTTTTCCGATGGCCTGCTAGTTGAGCTACCTTACCAAGGGCGTGTCTTTACACTCGGGCTGCGGCGATGACGCCGTAGCCCGAGTTGTGTGAGGGTTCGGCCCCGGAGGGAGGGTAGTGGATGTACAGGGCTGAGGGGCCGGAAAGGGTGGCGAAGCCACCGACCCCTCACACACGCAGAAAACAAGTCAGAACGCGGTCCGGAGGGTAAAGACACGCCGAGATACTCAGTGGCCATCAGGAACCAGTCATGGACTGCGGTGGGGAGCTCGACCTATTGGGAGGTGCACCAGCAGAAAGCCCTTGGGTTGAACCCCCGTTTCTGCTTCTACGCCGGGCTATGCCCCGCTGCGCGACCATTTGTTGATTCTTACAGCATTACTTCAAGTGGTCTTTGCTGTTTTGTGTGGTCATCGACTGGGGCCGAATTAGGCGAGGGCCTGAGGTGGTGGCTTGCTAAGGAAGGCTTTAGTTAAACACCGATATTAGCAAAAAGCAGGGCGCGGTATTTGTGGGTATATGTCGCTTTGTGTTTACCATAGTCCACGGTAGTTGGAGATATGGCAGAATGGTGTCGATTTTTCTGGTTCCACCCCTTGATTGTGTGTGCCCTAGGGGTGGGCTGCAGTCCGGTACGTCCGACCGCGCAACAGACATTGCCGATCAATTCTTCAGCGGTGCCAAGTACGTCGACTCATGGGCTTGGTGCCACTAAAGAAGCAGCAGTCAGCGTGAGCAACAGCGAGATCCCGGAACGTTTAGTCATTAAAAACAGTGAGGTGACCAGGCTGCACTCGGAAGAGACCGGCCGGGATTACAGGCTTATAGTAGGCCTGCCCCCGTCGTTTCATCAACAGCCGAAGCGCCAATATCCAGTGCTATATATCCTCGATGGACAATGGGACTTCCCGTTAATCAACGCCTTGGTTGGTGGGCTCGTCTACGATAAGGTTGTCCCCGAATTCGTACTGGTTGGCATAGCTTACGGCGGGACGGACCCCAACTATGACCACCTGCGGAGGGAAGATTATACACCGACTCGCTACCAACCGGACTACGTAGACGCCCCTTTTGGTGGAGATGCACCCAAGTTCCTCAACTTTATCGAAAACCATATCATTCCCTACATCGAACCACGTTACCATGTTGATGCTACGCAGCGTATGATCGGGGGCTCAAGCTTGGGGGGATTGTTCTCGCTCTACGCCCTGTTTGAGCGCCCAGACTTGTTCTTTGGTGTGATCGCTATTAGCCCGGCAGTGGATTGGGATCATCGCTGGCTCTTTGAGCGAGAAAAGCGCTTCCATTCTCAGCATGGGAACTTACCGGCTCGATTGTGGATGAGTGTTGGGGATAGCGAATGGCCTCATTTTACGCAGGCCAACCGTGAGTTTTTTTCTCAGTTCGAAAAAAGCGAATATGGAGGCCAGGAGTTCAAGATCCGTATTATCGAAGGTGAACGGCACGCTGGGAATAAGCCTGAAGCATACAATCGCGGATTGCGTTTCATGTTCCAAGCGTATGCTCGAGGTCAGGCCAAGCCCTAAGACATCGGATCAGATGGTGCCTTTAGGCCAAGGTCAGCGGTGAGTCTCCTGTTTTTCTAAAAGCCTTCAATTGACTGAGCAGCGACGTTTTGCTCAGGGTATGTCTTTAAACTCCGGGCCGCGTTCTGAGTTATTTCTCACATTTGTGAGGGTTGGTGGCGTCGCCCCCCTTTCGGTCCCCTCCCTCCGGGGGCCGACCGACCGTTCACAAACGCAGGCTACGGCGTCATCTCCGCAGCCAGAGGTTGAAGACATGCCCTAGCAGCCTGTTGCTCTAGCAGCCTGTTGCTCTAGCAGCCTGTTGATTTAGCCCTGTGTGTAGCTATCGAGCCAGGCTTTTCGTGAAAGGTCCTGACCACTAGCAGGCCACCGGAAAAGTGAGTTAAGCGCTTCGCGGGTTCTTTTTCCGTGGAACGTTAGGACCGGCTTCGCCTTTCATCGGTTGCATACGCCCGGTATGTGCCCTCTTCATCCAGAGCGTTCCACGGAAAAGAACCTTCGCGGATCACCCATCCCACTTTTCCGATGGCCTGCTAGAAGTCTCTCCTCGCAGCCTGTTGATCTAGCCCTGCACGCATCTATCGGCCGGTCTTTTCCGTGAAACGTCCTGACTACAAAAAGTCTCTCCTCGGTCGCGTACGGCCCGGTACGCTCGCCTCGTCGTCAGAGCGTATC
>JAHQVK010000235.1 GCA_019634385.1 Myxococcales bacterium
CCCAGGGCGGTTGATTCTTTCTATAGCTCCCGCAAGGCAAGTAACGACCGGCGGAGGCGGAATGAGCGTATGCGACCTTCCGCGACGGAGAAGCGAACAGCGGATGTAGTGGGGCAGTGTTGACGGGGATAGTTGTTGAGCTTCTACGCGCCACAAGCAGTATGATTTCAAGCCTCCGATGAGATTGTAAGTGGTAACCGCCAATCAGCTTTTGATCACACCGGCCCCGACCGGGAACCGCCCCGCCAGCGGCTGGTGGAACCGTCCCACCGCCGCTGCATACTTACCAGCGAGGGCCGAGATCAGCCCGTTCGGTGAGGTCTACAGCAAAGATCGCTTGAATTGATTCACTAAGAATCAACAAGTGGGCGCGCAGCGGGGCATTGCCCGGCGTAGGAGCAGCAACTTGGGTTCAACCCAAGTGATTTCTGCTGTATACCTCCAACGGCCAATCACCGCCTTTTCGGAGGCCAAAGGTACTCAGCCGCAAAACCGGGCCGTCTCCGGGAAGCCGAGGGGCAGTGCGGTGGACAGGCGCCTTGATGCCAAAGGGTCCCTGATCAGGGCCGATAGTTGGGCCCGCACCAGGGTCTTATTTGCGTAAGCTGGGTAGCCGATGCCTATCGCAAGCAAAAAACTCCTGTGCGGGGCCGCGATTGCCCTGTGCGGCATACTCACTCTCGGGTGTTGCGCGCAAAGTGGTGCAATCACCGGGAAGGCGCCCCCGCTCCCGGCGGTGAAAGCAAGCCAGGAGCCAGAAGCACCCCATCCCGTGGCCCGTTTCCACTGGTTCCGGTACGAGGGACAGGATGCGGTCTTCGAGCGACCGCCTCCGCCGGGTCAATTTGTCAATCCGGTGGTCGCTGGCTTCTACCCGGACCCTAGCGTTGTACGTGTCGCCGAAGACTACTACCTGGTCCATTCGTCCTTCGCCTATTTTCCAGGGTTGCCGCTCTTTCACAGCAAGGACTTGGTGAGCTGGCGCCCGATCGGACACGCGGTATCACGGCGCTCCCAGGTGACCTTTGAAAGTGGGCAGTCGATGTCTCAAGGGCTCTACGCACCAACGATTCGGTATCATGATGGGGTATTTTATATCGTAAACACAGATGCGGGTGGCATTGGCAACTTCTTGCTCACCGCGGAAGACCCCGCCGGACCGTGGTCCGCTCCGGTTGTGCTGCCCGAGATTGGTGGCGTCGACCCCGACCTCTTTTTTGACCGCAATGGTAAGGTGTATATCGCGCATAACGACCTGCCGGAAGGGGGCGCACGCTACGAGGGACATCGCGCCATCTGGTTGTGGGAATTTGATCTCGCGAGCCTCAAGGTTGTTGCCGG
This sequence comes from Myxococcales bacterium, assembly GCA_019634385.1. Taxonomy (GTDB): domain Bacteria; phylum Myxococcota; class Kuafuiibacteriia; order Kuafuiibacteriales; family Kuafuiibacteriaceae; genus JAHQVK01. Next base: position 1,342 of record JAHQVK010000235.1, read on the forward strand.
TTCCGGCCGGATGATCGTCAATGGTGGGGTCTCTTTGGCCACGCAACCGATTTGGATCGAGGCTCCCCATATTTACGAAAAAGATGGCTGGTACTATCTCTTGTGTGCGGAGGGGGGCACGGAGAGTAACCATTCTGAAGTGGTGTTCCGTGCCCGGAGCCTGGATGACCGGTTTGTACCGTTTGACGAGAATCCAATCCTGACTCAGAGAAACTTGCCCCCGTCGAGGGCCTTCCCTATCGCCAACACCGGTCATGCTGATCTCGTTGAGACCCCGGAGGGCGACTGGTGGGCGGTGTTTCTCGGTGTTCGTCCCTATCGAGGGGAGCACTTCAACACCGGCCGCGAAACGTTCTTGCTGCCCGTTCGTTGGGAGTCTGGCTGGCCGCGGCTGCTTGAACCCGGGACGCCAGTGCCGCGGCATGTGACCCGACCCAAACTGCCCGCGCTCCTGGCGCCTGCGGCCTCGCAGACCGGCAACTTCCGCTGGCAGGATGACTTTGACGCAGTGCCACTACGATTCGATTGGCTGATGCTCCGAACCTCACCCACCCGCTGGTTCCGGTTGCGGCCCGAGCTCGGCGCTGTTGATCTGACGCCACTGCCGATCACCTTGTCGGACGCTAAGCAACCGGCTTACTTGGGACGGCGGCAACAGCATGGTAGTTTTTCCGCGGAGACGGAGCTTGAGCTACCCAAGGTCGAGGGGTTCTCGGCCGGTATCGCGATCTTCCAAAATCGTTCAGCCCACTACTACCTAGGCGTGTCGAAACAGCGCGACGGGTATCATCTGTTCGTCGAACGGGTGAGCCCCAGCGAGAAGCAGATGGTCAATGAGCAAAATCTTCAGATTGATGGGTCTATTATTGTCGGGCTGCGGCAGGTTGTGGACCATCTCGAGTTCTTCTATCGCTCTCCGGGCGGAGACCTCGTACCGCTTGCCACTGGCCAAGATGCAACCTTACTCAGTTCAACGGTGGCGGGCGGCTTTGTTGGCAATACGGTAGGGATGCACACTCGCCTTGAGTTGCCCCGTTGAGGCTAGAGAGCGGGGGCCTAATGGTGAGCGCTCTCGTCCGCCGGCAGTATTCTCTCAGCACGCAAAGTCAACCCATCGAAGAGGGCTGCTCCCGCTGATTCCTCCGTCTCCCGCGGCGACTATGAGCGGGCTTCTGGTCTCTTTCACCCAGTCGTCCGCGCCATGCAGAAGCAAGCACTTGGGTTGAACCCAAGTTCCTGCTTCTCAGCGGGGCAGTGCCCCGCTGCGCGATCCCTTGTTGATTCTTACAGAATCAATTCAAGGGGTCTTTGCTGTAACGATCCGGCGCGAAGGACAACACCGCCCAACACAGGCAACCCAAGGGAGACCCTACTTATCGTTTTGTACATTCCCTCGAGCACGACAACGATCTCGGATTATGCGCCGCTCTTGGCGTGCGCATTATCTCGGTTACCCTTATGGTTGAGGAGGCGGAAACATTGCGGTCAGGCACCTATCTCGGATGGCCGCCATTTCGAATATGGTCCCGATAGTTTTGAATACTATTTGCCGTTTAAGGTGAAAATAGCGTTTTTGAGGCAAAAAAAGAAATTCTGTCACGCCTCCGTTAGAGTGAAATGGTTCACCAGGCCCCGTGGTGCATAGGGTTAACCGCTTTGTTCCCGAGCTACATTGTTGCTCAAGTAGATAGTACCGGTTGTATCATAGATGAAACAGCTCTCTAAACCATGTTCAAACTACAACATCAGAACTGCACTAAGTTTCAGCGAAGACGACATCTCTTGAACGAAAAGAGACTCACTAGAGGTAACCAAAGAGGTATTCAGCAAGGCCAGGCTGAGCGTAGAAGCAGGGGGGGGGAGACTCTCCGATCGGCTTCTACTTTAGTTGCCATGCTGTTTATTGCCAATGTTGCAACTTCGGCGATGTTAAGCTCAGCAGCGCTGGCACAAAGTTCTATCTTTAAACCCATGGATATAGATGGGTATTGTCGGGACACTTTTGGAACCGCTGCCTTCGCCATTTTGGACGGGGATCATGCCTTTGATTGGAAGTGTCAAGTAGGTGCCCAGACCAGGGGTATTGCGTCCGGAGCACTCTGCAAAGAACAATGGGGAGCAAAGTTTGTGGAGGTTTTACTCGGTGCGGGAGCCGAGGACTGGGCTTGCGTCAACTGGGAGGACGCAAAAGATATGGTGGTCCCAATGGTCGTGGTCTCTTCAGACTATTTTTTCGATGTCGCCGAGGTTCGGTCCGCAGTAGATGCCAGCGAAGCGGTGATCGAACGAACCCGGGATTGGTATCGAGATAAAATGGCGTCCAATCGAACCTTCATCAGCACGCGACCTATCGTTAAGTTGTCTTTGGTCAATGGGCGTGAGTGGAATAACTTAGCCTGCCTGACGGGTGATCCTGACGTTCGTTCGCCACTCTGCCCGGACCTAAACTCCCCTGCCGATCGGTTTGAATTCCTTAGAGTCGCAATTGCAGAGGCGCGACAGAGCACAATTCCTGCTAATCCAACGAACTTTATTGTTCCGATTTTTGTCTTTACCGGCTCGGACTCTGATGCGTTTGGACTGGGGGCGGCCGCCCAAGGTGCCTTTAATGTTCAGCCTCCATCGGTTCCAGCATGCAGGACCGGGGATCCTGCGTGTGGATTGTATGCATTTGGGCATGAGCTGGGACACAACTTTGGCTTACCCCATACGTGCGATCGAAACCCTCGGGAACCTGAATGTTTCTCTTCGATCATGCAGAATCCAGGTGCAGCCATTCTTAGTGCCATCTTGACCACCAACGAGCAGATTCAATTGAACGCGTCTCCATACTTAGTTAATTAGTGCCATCTTGACCACCAACGAGCAGATTCAATTGAACGTGTCTCCATATTTAGTTACCTCTCCAGAATTGATTAAGTGAGACAAGTATAGGTGATTTCATCGCCTATATACAGCAGAAATCACTTGGGTTGAACCCACACTCCTGCTTCTACGCGGGACTATGCCCTACTGTGCGACCCCTTGTTGAGTCTTACAGAATCAACTCAAGTGGTCTTTGCTGTATGAACTGCTCGAAACTGTGGCCCTGATTACCGGCAAGCTCAGCGAGGAGCTGTATTTCTACGTTCTCCATGAAAGCGCTCGAAGCTGTGGCCCTGATTACCGGCAAGCTCAGCCAACGACAGGGACGCACTTTGATCAGTAAATTTAATATTTGGGGTACCAGGAACAGTAGGTGGGTGTTCCGTCCTGGTCTTGGATGATATCGTCATGGGGAAGGGGAGTCGCACCCAGCCGATATAGTCCATCGCAAGGGTAGGGCATTTTTCCTCATCCATCCATCCTTAAGGTGAAAACGCCAAGCTCTTTCTACTCTTTCCTCAGCCTCCACCGGCGGCACAGCATCCCACAAAATTTCTACGACCCCGGTGAGCTGGAGTACGTCACCCTCTTCAAAATCGATAAAACAGAGACCAGCAATGGGGTTCACAAGGAAGTTGCCCAGCGTGTTGTAGTATCTATTCCCTGCATAGTCTGGTACCATAAGCGAGTTTTCAGTAACCCTAACGAATCCTGGTTGACCACCTCGATGAGATACATCCATACCCTGGATACTGGGATCATCATTAGCTCGAGCGGCACTAGCTACAAAAAATGTGTCTGCTCGCCGAATGAGGTCTACCGCATTTGCATCCAGAGAGCTTTTTTGTCTGAAAGATTGTATCGAAGATGTGTTTGGGTATAGACTGGCATCTAATAAACGGGGCTGAATATACTTTGGGCAATTACCAAAAGTTTGATCTACAGCCAATACGATCTCTTTGTCTGTAGACTCAGCGATCCGACCATTAACCCGATTGCGGCGACGAGTCGCAAAATCAATACCTAATAGTCCTAACGATGCTCCTTGTCTCACCCCACTAGCTAGGGGGTCACTGCTATCTAGTCCGCCCTGTATACGCAGAGTACGGGCATCCGGTGAAGATAAAAATCCTGGCATTCCCCCGATGAGCGAGGCCCAAGCTCGGCCATAAAGATCGACTCCGCCTAACATAATGTATTGGAGATGACTATAGAAGTCTCGATGTTGGTCCGGTAGAAAAGGGCGAATAAATCGCCTACCTATTTGCTCAGCTTTGTCCCGCACGCCAAGTTTTTTCTGAATTATTTGTTCACCCTCATGAAACGGAGAAGGTCCGAGACTATTCGAATAAATTGTATTGTCCATTAGGTTCACTATTCGCTCCAAGCAATACAGCAGAAATCGCTTGGGTTGAACCCAAGTTCCTGCTTCTTAGCGAGGTTATGCCCCGCTGCGCGACCCCTTGTTGATTCTAAGAGAATCAATTCAAGTGGTCTTTGCTGTACTACAAGAAAGGGTCAGTTGGTGAGCCTCTACCGTTTCCGCTTTTCATGATCTGGAGGTTTTAGCCGGTGGTTAGTGCACGGGAGTGAGCCTCGTGCTTACTACAGCAACGGTCCGTTGGTGAGCCTCTACGTTTTGTCAAAAGTTTTCAACTGACTGCGCAGCGAGTTTTTGCCGAGCGTAGGGGCCGCAAGCTTGGGCGTATTTCAAGTGATACAGCAGACATCACCTGGGTAGAACCCAAGTTGCTGCTTCTTCGTGTGGCTATGCCCCGCTGCGCGACCCCTTGTTGATTCTCACAGAATCAATTCAAGTGATCTTTGCTGTAAAGCGCCATCACGTCTTGGTTGTCTTCATGGGCACAAATCCAGGTAGTGACTCTATACGGGTGAGCAGTCCTTGGAGACGGACGTATGAATCCAATGAGATATTTCCCTCCGGAGCATGGGCGGTATAGCTATAGATGGCTACATCCGCAATGGTTGGAGATGAGCCAACCAACCATTCACGGTTTTCTACGTGTTTTTCTAGCGCAGTAAATAGACGGTGCGCGGTCTTTGTTGCCGCCTCAATATCCAGAGGCATTTTGAATATGGCCGCCATGCGGGCAAGAGCCGGTCCAAAAGCTATTGGGCCGGCGGCGATGGATAGAAAGCGCTGTACCTCCGCCTCTAGACTCAACTCGGTTGGTAACCACTGGGGAGCGTACTTTCGGGCCAGGTAAACCAAGATAGCATTAGAGTCGCTCACTATCAGCTCACCGTCTTTGATCACCGGCACCTGGCCAAATGGATTCAGACTCAAAAACGGTGCCTTTTTGTGTTCACCAGCTACGAGGTCTACGTCGATCAACTCATAATTAATGCCCGCAAGACTCGCAAACAGTTGTACTCGGTGGGAGTGACCAGAGAGAGGATGGCGATAAATTTCAATGTGCTTGTTCATAGGTATTCCTTGGGGCTCAACCAGTTTTGGCCGCTGCAACTCCGTGTTGGGCGGTTGAGACTCTGCTAATGAATGTAGCATGGACAATTAGGTGTATTGGGTAAATTCTATGAACATAGAACAAAGGCCCCTTGAATTGATTTTTAGAGAATCAATTCAAGGGGTCTTTGCTGTTGGCTGGACCATCCGGTCTGTTTTAGCCACCAGGTATCCTATATTGGAGCCTTACATCTATAGAAAGTGGTCCGGCTTCGCTATGCATTCTACCTTATGAGGTATTCTGGCCACAAAACATGGTCTTCTGAGGTGCTACCATCTTGGGAGACCACTTCGACTGCACACATACCAGAGCGTGTCTCAGCCTCCCCTCCTGTGACCTCAGAACGGTTCCTCATCTTCCTCGTCGAACACCACCGCAACGACTGTTCCCACGTCGATGATCTCGAGCCGGCCGTCTTTCTGGGCGGGGTCGAGCAGGGGGGTTGGGCTCTCGTGGCCGAGTAGGTGGAGCTGAAGCCGGGCGCGGGTGAGGACCGTGTAGAGGTCTCGGCGACCTTGATCGGAGTCGGGGTAGTGCGCCTCGCTTGGGTCGAGCACGACCACCATATCGAACTCGAGCCCCTTTATCTGGCGCATATTGGTGACGGTGACGCCGGCATCGAAGACGAAGGTATTGTTTTTGCCTCGGCGAACCGGGAGGTCAGAGAGCCGTTCAGTCAACGCCTTCGCGGCGTTGTCGGCTCCGGTTGGGGCGTAAGCTACCACGCAGACATGAGCGTCGGCCTGCTCGGTAAGGAAGCTGCGAATCAGGTCCGCCGCCCGATCGAGGCTCTCGCCTTCGTTGCTGGTGAGGGTCAGCGTCGGCATCGGTCCCGCGAAGCCCCCTGGGGTGTCACCGTCGATCAGTGTGTCCGCGAGCTGAACGATCGGCCGGGATGAGCGATGAGTGACCTCGAGCTTGGCGACCTCCGCGCCGCTGAGGCCGAGTTCCACAGCCAGCGCCTCCCATCCGATGAAGTCGGCCTCAGGGACGATTTTCTGGTTGAGGTCACCCACCACGGTCACGCCGGTACGAGAGCGAACGGATGCGAGCAGTACCTTGAGCTCCAGAGCGCCGAAGTCCTGCGCCTCATCGATCATCAGGTGGTCATAAACGAACGGCTGTTCGTCTTCGCTCTTTCGCGGGAAACCACCGTTCTTCAGCTGGATGAGTCGTAGGAGGAGCGCGAAGTCCTCGAAGGCAACGTAGGGTCCCGTGCGTCGCTCGCTGCTCTCGAGATTTTGGAGGTCTTTCTGAAACCGTCCGAGGGCTTTGAGCGCAGAGCTTGTTGCGGAGGGGATGTGCTCGGCGAGCAGCTTTTCGTCTCGGAGGAATCGGAGCAGCTCGTCCTTGTACTGGCTCATTCGACGATGAGCGTTGTCGAAGATGAGCCGGACTTGCTCTAGGCGGTCATGTTCCCGGCCGTGGGCAGCGAGGTTGCGGGCTTCTAGGGCCTCCCGGCGGAGCACGCGGAGTCGTACCGCAATGGGAAGGGTTGAAACCTTGGCTTTGTCGAGCCAACCCTCCTTATCGTAGGGTCGGAGCTTCTCTTGCAGC
>JAHQVK010000024.1 GCA_019634385.1 Myxococcales bacterium
ATACCGGGCGTATGCAACCGATGAAAGGCGCAGCCGGTCCAGACGTTCCCCGGAAAAAGGACCAGCGAAGCGCCTAACTCACTTTTCCGATGGCCTGCTAGAAGTCTCTCCTCGGTCACGTACCGCCAGGTACGCTCGCCTCGTCGTCAGAGCGTTTCACGAAAAGCCTGGCTCGACAGCTACACACATGGCCAAATCAACCGGCTGCTAGGGCGTGTCTTTAAGCTCCGGAGCGCGTTCTGACTTGTATCCAGCGTTTGTGAGGGGTCGGTGGCTTCGCCCCCGAACAAACGTGGGGCACGGCGTTATCTCCGCAGCCGGAGTGTAAAGACACGCCCTAGCAAGTAACTATCGCGAATGACCAGGAGGATAAGCGAACCGGTTCTGGTGGTGACTCACGGACGCAGAAGATCGCGAGCATCGGGCTTTTCGGTGTTGCTCCGGCCAACCAACCAGGGCGGAGTCCTAGACCATGTCCGACGGGTAAAGACATGCTGTGGTTGAGGTAACCGGCTCTCCCTGAGCGTTCAACACCTAGGGCGAGGCTTACCAAAGATGTGATGAGGCTTGTTGTACTGATGAGCAATAACCCTTAACCAAAGAAGTACTCATGAATGAGCTGAATCTCTGGGCGGTGTTGCGGCCTCAGCTTGGTCGATACTACGGGGTGTATTATCCGTGGGGGATCTAACTTAACTACTTGCTTCTACGCGGGTCTTAACGATCTACGCCCGGTTGAGCATTAAGCCTGGGCGTTGGCGGAACCATTTCTGCCTAAATTTTGGGCGAAAACTAATTGCTGACCGAAGGGTTATCACCTCTCATTGGCTTCTTACGAGGAAAGAAGGCGGTGTAGACAGATGGAGCCGGCTATAGATAGAGTTTCGCCTATTTTTTAATCATGTCTAGGGATAGCGTGGGAAATCGAAGATTTGATCACCAATGGGCAGGGCTTATAAGCAGCATGTTCAGGGGATTATGGGTAAAATCGACAAGTTTTTAAGGGGCAGTTACATATTTTCGGCCATGTTAATTGGCTGAACTTCTTTATTCTCTCCTGATAGCTTTTTTGTTTATGTGAAGATTTTATATGTTTAATTACAGTAGCTTAGCTTTGAATAAGGTCGCCAGTAAATTTCTTTTTTGTCACTGAGGTAGGCTCACAGCCAACTTTCTATTCAGGGGGAGCTGAATCTGAATGAGTTACGATGTAAGGTATAAGGAGCCGTGCCGAAGTTGGGACCAAGTTGGAGTGGAAATACCGACCTTCAAGTGGTCTTGGACGCGTTCGTCGATGGAGTTGTGGTTATCGATGATGAGGGGCAGATCGCTTACCTTAATGAATCGGCCTCTCGTCTTCTAGAACTATCTGCTTCCAGTGCTGTGGGGAGTAAAATCGACCGATTTTTTGAAGTCGATGACGCGCTGGTGAACCTGGTAGAAGGGGTATGTACCTCCGGGAGAGGGCGTATGGAGGGGGGCCGAGAGGTACGTTTGCGTCGGGGTGAATCCCTGCTACTCGACATTTCGGTTTCGCCGATTCTTGCTGCAGATGGCTCGAGGGTTGGCGTGTTGGTTGTGCTCTGTGACCGAAGGGTTCAACGGAGTGCGGAACAGGAGGCGTCCGTACGCGAGCAGCTCCAAGCTTTTGGAAGGTTCGCTGCGGGTATTGCTCACGAAGTCAAGAATCCTCTGGCTGGGATTCAAGGTATGGCTGAGCTGCTGGCGGCTAGAGTTTACGAAAATAGGTCTCGTGAATCAGCGGAACTTATTGTTCGTGAGGTACGACGGATTGCTACCTTGGTAGATGATTTGTTGGTTTTTTCCGGGAGCGGATCTCTTCAATATGCTGATGTCAATATCCACCAAGTCTTAGATGATGTGGTGGCATTGGTCTCTGCGGAATCATCGGAAAGAGTACGGTTCGACCGTCAATATGATCCCTCTATCCCCTATTTTAGAGCAGACCCTGGTCGTCTGGTTCAAGTTTTTTTAAATATCACTCGAAATGCTCTTCAGGCGGTAGGTTCACACGGATATATCTGTGTTTCAACCCGCATGGCTATGCCACCCAACCTTATGGTTCGTAAGGGTCGACCGGTGCCGACGGTGTTGGCGACGGTAAAGGACAGCGGTCCGGGCATCGCTCCAGAGCTCCTCGAGAAAGTGACAACGCCACTTTTCACAACTCGCTCCCAGGGTACGGGACTGGGGTTATCCGTTGCTCAGCACTGGATTAGTCGGCACAACGGAACCCTTCGCCTGGAAAGTGAAGTGGGCAGTGGCACGAGCGTACATATCGCGCTCCCATTGGTAAGGAGGTAACTGTGCCCCGGATTCGGGTATTGGTAGCCGATGATGAGCCAACCATTCGGTTGGTTCTTCGGGAGGCTCTTGAAGAAGACGGCCATGAGGTCGTTGATGTGGTAGATGGGGACGCTGCGTTAGCAGTGCTCAGTCGGGAAGAGTTTCATGTAGCGTTTTTAGATATTCGCATGCCCGGCTGCAGTGGACTGGAGCTAATGGAGCGGATGTCATCCCTGAACTTGGATGTGGCCGTAGTGATTATCACTGCCCAAAATACGTTTGAGAACGTTGTTGAGGCCATGAAGCTGGGCGCGCTTGACTACCTGGTGAAGCCTTTTGGTCTTCAGGAGGTTCGAGCGGTGTTAGCCAAGGCGCTACGTAATCGCGCAATGGAGTCTGAGTTGCGTGAACTCAGGATAGGGTACGAACCAAAGCCAGCGGAGCGGGGTGAATCTCGCCGTTTGGTGGGTTCGCACCCGGATATGGTTGAAGTATTTAAAACCATAGGGCGGCTAGCTAGTCGCCATGTATCCGTGTTGATTACTGGCGAACGAGGCACAGGCAAAGAGGTTGTTGCGCGAGCCATCCATGCGGCTAGCGATCGAAATAGAGCTCCTTTTTGTGCTGTACATCTATCGGCGATTCCAGAAGCTCAGCTTGAACGGGAGGTTTTTGATGCCGAGAGTGGAGTCATAAGAAAAGCGGATGGCGGCACGCTATTTTTTGATGAAATCTCCGATCTGTCTCCGGAACTTCAGCTTAAGCTGCTTCGATTTCTTGAAGATGGAGATCTATTCTCTGGCGAACGACGGAGGCCGGTAGATGTAAGGGTGCTAGCTGCTACGCAAAGAGATCTAGAAGTAGCGGTCGGTGAAGGACAGTTTCGTGAAGACCTTCTATATCGCCTCCGAGTTGTACCTTTGCATCTCCCCCCTTTGCGGGAGAGAGTCGAGGATATCCCGCTTCTTGCGCAACATTTTGTGGATCGATTTGGAGGTGAACTTTCGGATGGTCGTCGATTCTTAGCACCGGCGACGTTGGAGTTGCTGGGTCAAGGTCGCTGGATGGGCAATGTTCGAGAACTTGAAAGTGCAATTAAAAGGGCGCTTGTGCTCTCGAGGTCAGAAGTTCTTAGTCCGGAGGACTTTGGGTTTCTATCTGCGCCGAAGCCAGCAGGGGCACGGCAGGAGGTACTCTCAAGTTTGGTAGAAGCAGAAGTCCAGTCAGCTTTGGAGGGAAAGCGGCCTGAAATTTATCGATACATGATCGAACAGGTGGAGAAATCGACCCTAGAGACGGTGTTGGCTCATACAGAAGGTAACCAGATCAAGGCGGCGAGTCTTCTAGGTATCAACCGCAATACGCTGCGAAAGAAGATCGGTGATCTAGGTATCAAGTTGTCCGGCCGGGGGCCCAATTTCTCTTCGGGTTAAGGATCGTAATCAGTTGAAACGGTGGGGTAAATAGGTTGCGGTAGATATTTGTGATGAGCGTTCAAAGCTTGGCCTTTTGGGGAAGCCTGTTGCAGCAAAGACCACTTGAATTGATTCTGTAAGAATCAACAAGGGGTCGCTCAGTGGGGCATAGCCCGGGCGGAGAAGCAGTCACTTGGGTTCAACCCAAGTGACTTCTGCTGTATTCGGACTCTGTGAGGGAGGATAGTCATAGCTAGCTGCTGCAGAGGTCTCTAGGAGCCGGTTGATTTAGCCCAGTGTGTAGCTATCGAGCCCGGCTTTTCGAGAAACGCTCTGACGACGAGGCGAGCGTACCTGGCGGTACGCGACCGAGGAGAGACTTTTCGTGGTCAGGACGTTTCACGGAAAGACCGGCCCATAGATGCGTGCAGGGCTAGATCAACCGGCTGCTACGACGTGGCTTTAAATACCGGCTGTGGAGCTAACGCCGTATTCCATGTTTGTGAGGGGTCCGAAAGGGTGGCGAAGCTACCGACCCCTCACAAACATGGGAAACAAGTCAGAACGCGGTCCGGAGTAAAAGGCAGGCCCTAGCATTACCTGATTGTTTTGTCCTGAGATGTATGGCGTCCATTGTTCCCAACAAGGGTACCGTGCCATTTTCCGTATGAGACTTTTGTAGGGCCCCAGAAAATTGGTTCCAATTCCGAGCAGAGGACGGAAAAGCGCTCTCGGTATCGTACATACCCAGGGCGTTGAGCTTGGCGTGTTGGTTTGTAGTGTGCTGGTGGCGCCGCTCGAAGACTTCTGTGGACCGCACCTGACCTTGTGCAAGCGCTCGCTGCATACGCTGACGACATCCCTCGACATTATCTGGGCACTGCTTATGAGCCAGTGCCATCATGAGTAGACTTACAGCAAAGATCACTTGAATTAGGAACTTGGTTCAACCCCAGGGATTTCTGCTGCATCTTCGCCTGGGGACCAAGGCCGGCCAAGTGTCGCTAAATAAACGTATCGAGCGATTGAGCGAGCTCTGCCGTTGTCTTGGGCACGGGAAGTATCGTTCAAATCTCAGATCTTGAGTCAAGAAAAAGACAATCAGGTAGAGCTAGCTAGGACCCGGGATGGACTGTAGGTCACGGGATATTCAGCTGATGTATGGTAGCAATAAACAGCGCTTGATCTTGAAGAGAGGTCTTCGGAATTGTAGATCCGATACCTTCGAAGGTTCTCCGTTCATCAGTATTTTTGGTGTGAGTTGTGTACTTTGTAATTTACAAAAGTCTGACTCCTCAGTGCTTCTTGGTTTCATCTTGATGTTGACGCATCACGACAAAATACGTTCACCTTATCGGTGAACGTAAACCTCGGCGATCGGTGGCTGGTGGATAGTAGTTTCCGAGTGGTTAAAGATTACGCTTGCGGACAGAAACAATAGTATCTTTGGCGTTTTAATGGTTCGTTTACATTTGTAAACATATGGCTAAGGGGGATAAATACCGACATATTGGCCGTGCAAAGACTTGCGCGAGTCGTCTTTGGGTTAAAAAAGTCGTGAAAACAATGCGCGGGATCTAATTGTTCAAGTTTGCTTGATTGCCAAAAATGCGCGAGATCAGCTACACATAATTTTGCGTGGTAGATTTCAGGGTGTTGCTACAGGAAGCCATGGATCAGGGGTGGGGGCATCCTGATCGCATCCGTTGGACTACGGATGATCTTGCAGAAACTATCGGTGTAGCCGCGAGTACAGTGCAGCGCTGGCAAACTGGGGAGACATGCCCTCAGCTCAAAGGCTTGCGAATGGCGTTAGCAAGCTGGAAGCTCAATGAGATTCAGCGCCATGCTTTGCTCGCAGCAAGACAAGTCTCTTATGACGAAAAAAAAGTAAACAAGGAGCATCGAGCAAATCATTGCTGCAACGATAATGAAAAGTCCAATGACGAAATATCATCGTCGATGGAGTTCGGCATGGTATCGTCTGAAGAAGGAGGTGATGTGGATCGACGTGACTTACTTGTGACCGGAGCTAAAGTTGTGGCGTGTGCATCTATTGCGCGAATTGCATCGTTAGATTCTCTTTTAGACTTATCTGATGTTGACCAAAGATATAATGCCCTGAAGGCTTTGGCGGAATCGGTTATTATTCGAAAGTACGACTGGCGCCTGGGTGAAGCTCGTCGTCTTGATAATGTTTGTCGGGATGCTGTGCTACAGAATCCCAGCCGAGATAATCATGATCTCGCCGCTATGGCAGCAACCATGCATGCTATACTTCTTCGGCCAACCTGTGCCCGGGAAGCCCTGCAGGTAGCGGCGAGAGCTCGCCTCAATGCGTGCTACGGGGGCAGAAATTTGGTGCGTATTTGGGCTGCATCGGCCTTCGCCCTAAACGCGACAACGTTAGGAAGGCACGACGAGGCCATATCTACCCTGGAGCAGGCGATTCAATTGGTCCCAGAGCGTGGGACTAGGTTGGTGTTTGCGGCTTCAACTTTGGCTGAAGCCTATGGTGCACGGGGAGACGTGGAGAAAGTGAATAAGGCGCTTTTCCTTGCGGATAAGGCTCGTCGAGCGGCGGTGGTGGATGACGAGTTTAGAGGGACGATGAAGTTCCTCCCTGAGCACCACCTCGTACACGCGGGGCAAGCATTACTTTCCACGGGTCAGTATGCCAAAGCTATCAGGGTCTCTGGGGATGCGCTGGACATATATAAAAAGCTACCACAAAGAGAACGCTCACCTTGGTATATGATGGAGGCAAACCTTAGTATGGCAACCGCATCAGCTCGGATGGGGGAGTGGGATGCTGTTGAACATCATACCCGTGAGGCGATATCTTTTATTGATCGTCCTTCTCAACGCAACTTTCGGGAGTTGCTCACTGAGCTTCGAGCTGCCGAGATAACAGTGGCGGTTGATTTACGAGATGAAGTGGAGAGAGCGGTAAGCTAGGGCGTGTCTTTAATCTCCGGCGTTGGATATGACGCCGTAGCCCGCGTATGTGAACCGTCGGCCGCGTACGGAGGGTATCGGATGAACCGGACCGAGGGGCCCGAAAGGGTGGCGAAACCACCGAATCCTCACAAATGTGGGAAACAAGTCAGAACGCGGTCCGGAGTTTAAAGACACGCCCTACAGCAGAAAGAACTTGGGTTGAATCCAAGTTCCTGCATCTACGCCGAGCTATGCCCCGCTGCGCGACCCCTTGTTGATTCGTACAGAATCAATTCAAGTGGTCTTGCTGTAAGGAACCTTTGGTGTCAGTAGAAGAAGAGCGCAGGGCTGTGTCTCACGTTTGGTTGTAGCAAGTGACCAATTGTAGTAAGTATCTATGGCGCCGATAGTCTCCGTAGTTTCAGTCACCTACTATGTAAGTCCGTAGCTAATGTTCGTAAATACCTCTTGGACATCATCATCATTTTCTAACCGCTCAAATAGCTTAGTAACATCCTCCAGCTGTTCGTCTGTTAGTTCCGTGGTGGTTTGAGGAATCCACTCGAACCCGGATGACTTGGCATCAATGTTCCGTGCCTCAAGTGCCGACTGCAGTTCGCCAAAGCTGGTGCGAGAACAACGAAGTACAACCAGAGATTCTCCCTGATCGTCTTCACCGTCCAACAGTTCTTCCAGTCCATGATCAATAAGCTCAAGCTCCAGAGATTCCCGATCTAGTCCGTCGGGATCGAGTCGGAATACGCCAACCTGCTCGAACATGAAAGCTACGCTGCCCGAGCTTCCCATGGTCCCTCCGCCTTTTTTGAAGTGGGAACGAATGTTTGCCACCGTGCGGGTGAGGTTGTCGGTGGCGGTTTCGACCAGGACTGCGACCCCATGCGGGCCATACCCCTCGTACAGAATTTGCTCAAAGCGCTGTGTATCACCCACACCGGCCGCTTTATCTATCGCTGCCTTTACCCGGTCTTTGGGCATATTTACGGAGCGTGCATTTTGCAGAGCGCGTCGCAGAGCGGGATTGCCGTCGGGATCTGACCCACCGGACTTCACGGCGATGTTGATCTGCCGGCCTACCCGGGTGAAGTTTTTGGCGTCGCGGTCGCCGCGCTTTGCCATCGCTTGCTTGCGGTTCTCAAACGTTCGACCCATGAGCTTCAGCAAAGTTCCGTAGCACGGAAACGCAAATACTTTTTTTTGAATTACGTCTGAGGGGGGTACCTTATGGACTCCGCTTGACCGCTGTAGCGAAACCTAACTGAGGTAAATCGAGAGGTTGTTAGGCTTCTTACTGAGAGAATTGGTTGTGGGATGGATGGATATGCTTCGTGGGCATCGGCAGGCAGCACTGGCTCCCCCGGTTGCCATAGATCCCCATGCGAAGAAAGTGCTCTTGATATACACCTATTCAACGATGGGGCAGGCTCTGTTGCTTGCGCCGTTGGTCCAGGCGGTGGTGAAAGTGGGGGCACAAACACCGATCGGTTTGCTGCTGCGTCCGGAAGCAGCAAGAATTTGGAAGCAGGTTGACCTTCCAGTTCGTGTCCATGTGGTTGATGACGGTCTACTGTGCGCTAAAGGCCACTGTGCTGCTGCAGAGGGCTTTAGTGCACAGATGGAAGCGGAGCGTCTGCGATTGGCGGTGGGGTTGAAACGGCGCAACTACCATCTCGTTGGGGATGTGAGCCCAGGTTCCCCGTTCGATGTTCGCTTCTGGATGGAGGCGAGTGCAGCCCCCCTAAGACTTGGGTTTCTCCGAGCAAATGAAAAGAAAGCGTCGGAGCTTACATGGGGTGTACCTCCAATCACACAGCCCGAGAATGAGCACTGGGTCCACTTTATCTCGACAGCGTTGCGATCCTTGGGCCTGGGACGTTTGTCCGACCGCGTCCCGTTTACTATGACGGACAGTGCGAGAACAAAAGGTGAAGGGTTGTGGGGCTCATCGCCTAGGGTCTTGATCATCCCCGGCTATCGAAGGCCTGAAAGCCGCTTAGCACCGAGGTGTTTCGTGGTGGCTGGTCAGCGAGCTACACGTCAAGGGGGTTCTGTGGTGATCGCTGGGGCGCCAGATGAACGGGCCGAGCTCAAGGCACTGGCTCACGAAATAGGCCCAGGGTCTACGATCTATGCGGGCAAAGCGCTGGGCTCTCTTGTTGCCTTGATTCGATCCGCTGACTTGGTGGTTACGCGAGACACCGGGCCAATGCAGGTCGCTTTTCTCACTGGGGCTCGAACTTTGGCGTTTTTTACTTCTCGTAAGCCTCTCGTATGGGGACCGATGCGGCCTTGTGCTCGTTACTCACTGCTCAATATTCCTCCCGAGACCGCTGATGCCGCGGGCCCAGTCATTGAGCGTCTGATACTCCAGCGCGTAGATCTTCATCTCACTCAAGTGATGAAATGAAGAGGATGTACAGCTCTGAGGCAAACGAGGCGAGAGAGCGGGCGTAGCGGTAGAATTTGACGGGCAAGGGACGATGACTTTGTGGCGATATGAGCCCTGCGACCAACGGTTTACCCGTAGACATGGAGCGCATCAATGATGCCACGGGAGGCGATGAAGAGTTTTTGGCTGAATTGGTAGAGATTTTCCTAGAGGATGCTGAGCTCCGCCTGGATGAAATCCAAGGCGCAGTGAATTCCGAAGATCCGGATGAACTGCGAAAAACGGCTCATAAACTCAAGGGTTCGAGTGCGAATATGGGCGCCAATGGGTTGATGTCTATCGCTAAGATTTTGGAAGATATGGGGGCGTCTGGCGTAGTTCGGGACGCGTCGACTCATATGGAAGGGCTGACTGCTGAGTATGCTCGGGTAAAAATTGCTCTCGAGCAGTTGGTTTCTGGTCAAGCGTCATGACCCCCCGTGGTTGGCGACCTCCGGGCCAAAGTGGTTACGATAAGACCTACGAGCATCTCGGACCAGGAGCCTCCGCCTTAAGGGCTCATTCATCTTCGGAAGGCCCACCGGTTCATTGGCCGACCTCAGCGATGGCCGACCTCGCCGGCCCGCTATGGCCGGGTACACACCTGGTTGTTGGGCCTCATGGCTCAGGGAAAACCCAACTACTTCTCCAGACAGCAGTTCACAACGCATTGATGGGGTCTACAACGGTGATAGAAGTCCCGGATACGCCTCCTAGAGAGGCTTCTTTGCGGGTTGCTGCCGTGCTTTCTGGCATTCCTTGGGCGGACCTTGCCCAGCGTCCGCCCGATGAAAGCGCACAGTGGTTGGATCGTCTCCAAGGGGCGCCTATTCGGGTGGAGGCTCTTCACGAACAGGAGGTGGCTCCCCTTCCTAGTGAGCTGATACCTTCTACCTCGTTGTGGGTGGTCGATCGATACTCACTAGATCAACCATTGTCGAAGTTGCGAGCCCAGGCGTTGCGCCGAGAGGTGATTGTCCTGTGGGCCGGTGGCTCTCGGCAACCGGACAAGCCACCGGATCCCGCTGATCCCTTGGGGTGTGCCAAAGCCTACGGGGCGACGGATGCCGTACTGCGTTGCTGCGATAGTGTATGGGTCATTGTGCCTGAATTGATGGCAAAGGACACGCAGAGCGGAGTAAATGGCTCATTTCGGCTGGTGCTGGCCAAGTCACGTCGCCGTTTAGGGGGATATGTGAAGCACCAATTTACAGGGGCACGGTTCGAAGATCAGTAGGTTGAGAACAGGGACGGCTTGCTCTTCGAGTGATCTCAAACCTACAGCCACTTGTGCCTGTTCGTTTGTGTACTGTTCATGAACCCGCTTGGCTTACCCTCGGTCATGGCTTTGCGGATCCGGTAGAGCCGGCAAAATTCCCGAAAGCCCATTTGCGGTTCCGCCATCAGCGGTGTGCCGCCCGTGTTGGATTGGATACGCTGACCGATGATCAATGGCAGGCCTCTTTTCATCGGTTTGAGCCTTTGGACAACAATCTACCTCGTCCTTTGGCGCTTCGGTACCATGGCCACCAATTCCGGAACTACAACCCTGAATTGGGCGATGGTCGAGGTTTTTTGTTCGCTCAGCTGCGAGACTTGGAAGACGGTCGGTTACTCGATCTCGCGACCAAAGGTTCCGGCACTACCCCATACTCTAGGGGTGGTGATGGGCGGTTGACCCTCAAAGGCGGGGTCCGAGAGGTTTTGGCGGCATCGCTGTTAGAAGCATTGGGAGTCTATACCTCCAAACCCTTCAGTCTGTATGAAACGGGGGAATCTCTTCACCGATCTGACGAACCATCTCCCACTCGTGGGAGTATTCTGGTGCGCCTTGGGCACTCTCACCTTAGGTTTGGCACTTTTCAGCGTTACGCTTATTCTCAGGATCGCCTTCGCCTGGAGCGGTTGGTCGATTACGCGAATACGTATTTATTACCGCTTTCCACGGACACAGTGGGGCTGGATGAAGTACCAGCGGGAAGAACACCTGCGGACATAATGTACCGCCGAGTGGTGCTGAACAGTGCTCGCCTTGTCTCTCAATGGATGGTTGCTGGTTTTGTCCATGGGGTTCTCAACACCGACAACATGGTGGTGACCGGAGAGAGTTTTGACTATGGACCGTGGCGCTTCTTATCTCGCTATGATCCCCATTTCACCGCGGCCTACTTTGACCACTCTGGCTTATATGCTTATGGTCGCCAGTCAGATGCTGTTCTTTGGAATCTTCAGCGTTTAGCAGAAGCTTTGGATGACTGCTTGGAAGCGCCGATTGCATCGGTGTTGGAGTCTTACTCTAAACACGTTGCCCGATGTTTTGTATACGATATGGCGGAGCGTCTCGGAGTGATGTCGCCCACCGGGGCTTTTTCGCTTCTCGCCGAGCTTTGCGCTGCTGCGTGGGCCTTTCTTCAGACAGCAACGGTACCCTTTGACCAGTTCTTCTTTGATTGGTGGGGTGGTGAAATATCTGAAAAGCGGGCACTCGACGGGCCTTATGCGCATGCCTATTCCGGTCCAGCCTTCGGGACTTTTCGAGCCGCGCTGGGGGCCGTGGAGCCGGCCTCTCCGGAGCGCTTGGTATCACCATATTTCTCTAGAACTCACCCGGAGGGGTTGCTCTATGATGAGGTTGAAGCATTGTGGGCCCCGATTGCTCAAGATGATGATTGGGGCGGCTTTGAAGCTAAGCTTGCCGGGATTGAAGCTCGGAGAATAGTGGAGAGAGGGTCACACGATGAATGGCTGGCTTACAAAGGTTCCAATAACATGTGATAAGTTTCGCTATAAGTTTATCTGCTTCAAGCGGTATTGATATGCAAATATGCACCATAAGCGGTCTTTGTGGTAATGACATGGTGAATCGGATCGACTACTAATAGCTCGTGACCGCTGCCGGCTACATCGTTGTGGGGCACGACGAAAAGGTACCTATTAAGCTGCATTGGACCCTATTTGTTGCGGCCCTGGCGGTGGGAGGCTGGAATCCAGGGGCATGGTTGGGTTTTTTGGTGGTGGTGGTGGCTCATGAAATGGGTCATGCATTGATGGTCTATCGGTTGGGGGGCCAAGTCTGCGGGTTTGTCGTGCAAGGAATTGGTGGCTACTGTGATTGGTACGGCCCCATTTCTCCAAAAGGTCGGGCGGCGATTGCTTGGGGAGGGACCCTCGGTCAGCTGGGACTTTTGTTTTTGACCCTGGTTTGGTTACAGATGTATCAGCCTATCACTCCGTTTGTGATTGGAATGATCCGAGTACTAACCTGGACGAACGTCGTAATTGTAGGGGTGAACGTGCTTCCACTACCGCCCTTTGACGGACATGAAGCTTGGAAGTTTTTTTTGTACGGCCGGTCTCACCAACCAGAAGTGGGGCACATGCCAAAGCACATTCTACGACGAACCGATTCTGGTTATGTGCCCGGAACTCCAGAGGAGCAAGAGACGACGGTTTCATCGAGGATATCGGACCCGGACTTGGCTCAGCGGCTGTTGGATAGCTTAATTGCTAACCCGTACAAGAAGGATACGCACTAGCAAGCCATCGGAAAAGTGGGATGGGTGGTCCGTGAAGTATCTTTTCCGTGGAACGCTCCGGATGAAGAGGGCGCATACCGGGCGTGTGCAACCGATCCCCACAAACGCAGGAAACAAGTGACAACGCGGTCCGGAGGGTAAAGATACGCCCTAGCAGCCTGTTGATCTAGCCCTGCAGGCATCTATCGGCCGGTCTTTCCGTGAAACATCCTGACCACAAGAAGTCTCTCCTCGGTCGCGTACCGCCAGGTACGCTCGCCTCGTCGTCAGAACGTTTCACGAAAAG
>JAHQVK010000236.1 GCA_019634385.1 Myxococcales bacterium
CAGGCTTTTCGTGAAACGCTCTGACGACGAGGCGAGCGTACCTGGCGGTACGCGACCGAGGAGAGACTTCTCGTGGTCAGGACGTTTCACGGAAAGACCGGCCGACAGATGCGTGCAGGGCTAGATCAACAGGCTGCTAGAGCAAAAACCACTTGAATTGATTCTGCAAGAATCAACAAGGGGTCGCGCAGCTGGGCATAGCCCCGCGTAGAAGCAGGAACATGGGTTCAACCCAAGGGATCTTTGCTGTACCACTCAGTGAGCCCTTCGTAGCACTAACACATCCTTCAATGGTCGTACAGCAGGGGAAAAGCGAGGATCTCCACGAGAGAATGAGCGAGGCTTAAACGGTTTCTGCTGTAAGGAGAGTACTGGAGTTTCCACGATCAAAATCTCCCATGGTCTGAAGTAGGAAATAACTATCTATGATGTTTTGCGAAACGGGTTTGGGCGCGCAATGAATATAAAGTAAAGCTAAGGTTAATGAACAAGAGCAGAGTAATGTGTGGTGTGATGGGGCCGGCCCATTGGATCTTTGTGGGGTGTTCATTTGCAGCTGCGGGGCTCCTGGTGCCAGTTCGAGGACATGCGGAGAGTGAACCGTCGATCGTGACTACCAATAGTGTCACCACAACGGCTGCGATGGCGAAGAAAACATCAGAAGAAGTTCCAAGCCTAGTCGATGTGCATGCTGCTTTTTTGCGGGAACTGGATGGATTAAAGGTATCGAGCTTCAAGCAGAAAACCGCCGTGGTTGAAAACCTTGCAAAGCATGATGCGAAACTAGCCGAGCCGGTTCTGAGCGCGCTACTCGAGGGCCACCTTTTTGTGCATAAAGTGAACAAAAAGGTAGTGAAAGGTACTCCGAATAATGATGCTTACCGACTCGTTGAGCCGGTGGGGGGAATGGATCTGGGAGTCGGGGAGAAACATGAGCTCAAGAAAATTATTATCAACAACAAGATGCGGACCGCACTGCGTAAGGAGCTGGCCCGTTTACGCTTGAGGAGTGGTTCCACCAAACAACGTCAGGCGGCGGTTGTCGCCTTATATAGTTCACTCACCCCGGATACGGTAGTATTGTTACGCAGTAGTCTCGAAACAGAGAAGAGTCCGACGGTGAGAAAAGCGGTGATGAATGCCTTGGCGTTGGTGGACCTTGAATCTGCTGAACCTAGGACTCAACTTGCGGCTATCAAAAGATTGTCTGGGCAGATGCATAGCGAGGTTCACAATCGTCTATCACGGCTGATTTCAGATGAATCAGGTGCTGTGGATAAAGATGTTCGAAGAGCGGGCCAAGCTGCGATCGCGTCCATAGATGCAACCCGAAAAATCTATCAGTGGATAGAGACTATATTTTTTGGACTGAGTCTTGGGTTTGTTCTTGTACTGGCTGCGATAGGCCTAGCTATCACTTTTGGGGTCATGGGAGTGATCAATATGGCGCACGGAGAGCTCATGATGCTGGGAGCATATGCAACTTGGCTTGTGCAGCAGGCAATGCCTCGGAACCCGGAACTGTCTTTGATAGTGGCTATACCGGTTGCTTTTCTGGTTTCGGCATTGGTTGGGGTAGTGATAGAACGTGGTGTCGTGCGATTTCTCTATGGTCGGCCCCTTGAAACCCTGCTGGCTACTTTCGGGATTAGTCTCATTCTACAGCAATCGGTGAGGACCATCTTTTCCCCACTCAATCGTGCGGTGGCGACCCCACAATGGATGAGTGGTCAGCTTATTGTTAATGAGGCGCTCTCGTTTACCTACAATCGACTCTACATCATTCTCTTTAGTATCTTGGTCTTTGCCTCGATCGTGGCCACTCTTCAGTTTACGACGTTGGGTTTGCAGATCCGAGCGGTGGCTCAAAACCGCAATATGGCTCGGGCTATGGGGGTACGTGGGGGGTGGATCGATGCGATGACTTTTGCTTTAGGGGCGGGGGTGGCAGGCTTGGCCGGAGTAGCACTGAGTCAATTGACAAACGTAGGGCCCAACCTCGGGCAGAGCCATATCGTTGACTCGTTTATGGTTGTGGTGTTTGGGGGTGTGGGTAATCTGTGGGGAACTCTGGTGGCGGGGGTGTCCTTAGGTGTTGCTAATAAACTGCTTGAGCCCTTTGCTGGGGCGGTCTTGGCCAAAGTGGCGGTCCTTGTATTCATCATTCTTTTTATTCAGAAGCGGCCTAGAGGATTATTTCCTCAACGTGGACGCTCTGCGGAGGCGTAGTTGTGTTCGAAGTATTACGAGCTAGCTTCTATATGCTGTGGAGATCGTTCTCGGATAGGTTTGTTTTAGGTTGCTTAGGGCTCATCGTGGTGTCTGTTCCCATCTTTAACCTATGCTTTCCCGATGAGTCTGCATTTCATCTTTCCACGTTCACGGTGACTTTATTAGGGAAGTATCTTTGCTTCGCTATGCTTGCCTTATCCGTTGATCTTGTCTGGGGTTACTCTGGTATTCTAACCTTAGGGCACGGAGCTTTCTTTGCTCTAGGTGGTTATGCCATGGGAATGTATCTCATGAGGCAAATTGGTGATCGAGGGGTTTATGGGCATCCGATCTTACCGGACTTCATGGTTTTCTTAAATTGGCAAGAGCTTCCGTGGTACTGGTGGGGTTTTTCGAGCTTTCCATATGCCATGCTTATGGTGGTGTTGGCTCCAGGGGTGTTAGCGGGAGTCTTTGGGTGGTTTGCATTCCGTTCTCGTGTAACTGGGGTATACTTATCAATAATTACGCAGGCTCTTACCTATGCACTTCTTTTGGCCTTTTTTAGAAATGAGATGGGATTTGGGGGCAACAATGGTTTGACTGACTTTAAAGAACTGCTTGGATGTGATCTCCAAGCAGATGAAACTCGTGTATTACTGGTGGTTAGTACCGCTCTTCTTCTCGGATTGAGCTATATTGGCTGTCGCTTTATATGTGAATCAAGGTACGGGAAAATTATTGTGGCTGTTCGGGATGGTGAAGATCGAGCCCGGTTTCTTGGGTACCGAGTGGAGCGGTTCAAATTGTGGCTTTTTGTTGTGTCCGCCATGATAGCGGGGGTGGCCGGTGCGCTCTACGTCCCACAGGTTGGAATCATTAATCCGGGTGAGTTTGCTCCGCTCAATTCGATTGAATTGGTAATTTGGGTGGCCCTGGGTGGCCGAGGGACACTTTATGGAGCGCTGGTTGGCGCTTTGCTTGTCAATGTTGCAAAGACACAGTTCACCGGGATCTTTCCTGAGGCGTGGCTGTTTGTTCTTGGGACGATGTTTGTACTGGGTACACTATTTTTACCAAAGGGGCTCGTAGGGTTGGTGCAGAGGGAAGATCAATGAAAGATACCGTATTGTACCTTCAAGGTATTACTGTGAGCTTTGATGGGTTTCGGGCCTTGAATGATCTCAGTTTATATATCGAACGTGGTGAGCTGCGGTGTATCATTGGGCCGAATGGTGCTGGTAAGAGTACAATGATGGACGTGGTGACGGGTAAAACAAGACCGGATACTGGAAAGGCCGTTTTTGCTGGTGATGTTGATCTGCTACGGCTAAGTGAGCCAGAGATTGTCTCCGCGGGCATCGGACGGAAATTCCAAAAACCCACCGTATTTGAGCATCAGTCGGTGGCGACCAATCTTGAACTGGCCATGTGTTCGGACAAGTCGGTGTGGTCTACTCTGATCGCTCGTCTGAGTGGAGAAGAAAGAGATCGTATCGCTTCAGTTCTTGAAACTATTGGGCTCAGCGAACATCGAAAGCTAAGCGCTGGTGCTCTGTCGCATGGCCAGAAGCAATGGCTTGAAATAGGAATGTTGCTTATGCAGGAACCACAACTTATGCTCGTGGATGAACCGGTTGCCGGTATGACTCATCAGGAGACGGAGCGGACCGCCGAGTTGTTGGTTTCGCTGGCCGGCGAGCGCTCGGTGGTGGTGGTCGAACATGATATGGAGTTCATCCGGTCCATTGCTCGTAGGGTCACGGTATTGCACGAAGGTGGCGTGTTGGCAGAGGGAGATATGAATGCGGTGCAGAACGACCCTAAGGTCATTGAAGTATATTTGGGGGCGTGATGTTGAAACTTTCTGGTGTCCATCAATATTACGGTGAGAGCCATACATTGTGGGATCTGGAGCTAGAAGTGCCGGAAGGGTCGTGTACCTGCTTGATGGGGCGCAATGGAGTGGGCAAGACGACTACGCTTAAGTGCATTATGGGGCTATTGTCCATTAGATCCGGAACAATTCGTTTCAGGGATCACCAGCTGTCGTCGCTTCCTGCTGAGGCTCGGGCCCGTCTAGGGATAGGTTATGTTCCACAGGGAAGAGAGGTTTTTCCTCGGTTAACCGTTGATGAGAACCTGAAGATCGGATTGGCCGTTAATCGAGGAATGGCTGGTCGCCAAGCTTATGAGCGGGTACTCGATAGCTTTCCGGTGCTTCGAACTATGCTCAGACGATACGGGGGGGACTTGTCAGGAGGACAGCAGCAACAGCTGGCGGTGGGGCGAGCGCTGATTCTTGAGCCATCATTGCTTGTTTTGGATGAACCCACTGAGGGGATTCAGCCTAACATCGTCCAGGAGATTGGAGATATGATTGTGAAGCTTAATCGCAGTCTAGGTCTTACGGTCTTATTAGTGGAGCAAAAGCTACCTATGGCCAGACGGGTTGCGGACCGATTCTGTGTGTTGGATAAAGGACGTTCGGTGGCACAAGGGGCAATGACTGAGCTCGACGATGAGCTCGTAAAGCGCTACCTGACGGTGTGAGGATGGCAAGATGTCGGCTACGGTGAACAGCCTGGAGGATGAGGCGGGATGGAGAGGAAAACTGCGACTGGACTTTGAGTATCGTCGAGGTCGCTCTTTGCTCACCAATCGAAACCATCAAGGACCACTGACTGTTCAGCGTCCTTTTTATCCGGAAGGGGATGAGGTCTGTCATACCTATCTGCTGCATCCGCCGGCAGGCATCGTGGGTGGAGATGGTCTCGAGGTGAACCTTCATCTGGCCAGTGGAGCTCATGCGCTCTTGACTACTCCTGGTGCCAATCGTTGGTACAGAAGCCCACGTTTGCGGGCAAATGTTGAGCAGCGGGCGATTGTGGAGAATGACGCCACGCTGGAGTGGTTACCCCAGGAGACGTTGGTGTTTGATGGTGCTCGAGCTCAACTGAGGACGTGCATTGAGTTGGATAGCCGTTCACATTTTTGTGGGTGGGAAGTTCTTGGGTTTGGGCGACCAGCCTGCGGAGAGGTCTATTCCCGAGGTACTATCGATTTCGGTTTTGAGATTTTTCGAGAAGGTGAGCCGCTATTTCTTGAACGGTTGGTGAGCCTCGAGGGGAAGATTCCGGGGATGCTGACGTACCATGCTTGTGCGACCTATTGTGCCACTGGTGCTGATGAGTCGGTTCTGGCCCGGGCGAGGGAGGTTCTAGCGTCGATCGAAGGCGGCATGACAGGAGCAACACTGATGCAGGATCTCTTGGTTGTGCGAGGGCTAGCACCGCAATGTGAGTTGTTGCTCAGTCTGTTTCGGGAATTGTGGAAGGCGCTACGTCCGTACCATGTTGGACGGCCGGCTGAGATTCCAAGAATTTGGTATACTTGATGACGACAACAGTCAAAGCGCCGGCCGGTTGGTCGGTGAGGAGGCTATAATGGATCTTTCGCCACGAGAGAAAGATAAGCTGCTACTATTTACCGCTGCTCTTGTAGCTGAGCGCCGACGGGCTCGAGGTCTCAAGCTGAACTATCCGGAGGCTGTAGCTTTGATCAGTGCTGCGATTCTTGAGGGAGCTCGAGATGGTAAGTCGGTTGCGGAGTTGATGAACGAAGGGCGTACAATTTTGGGGAAAGATGATGTGATGGACGGTGTGGCTGATATGCTTCATGATATCCAAGTAGAGGCTACTTTCCCCGATGGTACAAAGCTGGTGACGGTGCACGACCCTATTCAGTAGGTCAAAGAGGGAGATATGAATGAAACCAGGTGAAGTAATCACGCTCCAAGGAGAGATCACTCTCAATGAGGGGCGGGAAGTGAAGACCCTAACCGTGTCGAGTACCGGAGACCGCCCAATTCAGGTTGGTTCCCACTACCACTTTTTCGAGACTAACTCCGCTTTGGTCTTCGATCGGGACGAAGCAAGAGGGTTTCGTCTAAATATTCCTGCAGGGACTGCGTTAAGGTTTGAGCCGGGACAGAACCGGACGGTGGAACTGGTTGCTTATAGTGGAGATCGCAAAGTCTATGGGTTTCGCGGTGCGGTGATGGGGGCGCTAGACGACAAGTCATGAAGAAAGTATCGCGAAAAGCTTATGCGGAGTTATATGGCCCGACGGTTGGTGACCGAGTTCGACTGGCTGATACGGAACTTTTTGTTGAGGTTGAAGAAGATCGAACTATTTACGGGGAGGAAGTCACCTTTGGTGGGGGAAAGGTCATTCGAGATGGCATGGGACAAAGTCAACGGCCCAGCTCCCAGTCTGCGGACCTTGTGCTCACGAATGCACTGATCGTTGATCACTGGGGGATAATTAAGGCGGATATTGGGGTCAAGAATGGGCGCATTGCCGCTATTGGTAAGGCTGGCAACCCCGATGTGCAGCCAGGGGTAGACATTGTGGTCGGACCCGGAACCGAGGTCATTGCTGCTGAGGGACAAATTGTTACTGCAGGAGGTATCGACGCCCATATCCACTTCATCTGCCCTCAACAAGTGGACGATGCGCTCATGTCTGGTTTGACAACGATGTTTGGTGGAGGCACGGGGCCGGCTACGGGTACTAATGCAACAACCTGTACACCCGGACCATGGAATTTGCATCGAATGCTTCAGGCCGCTGATGCGTTACCCATCAACTTAGGTTTTTTGGGGAAAGGAAACGCAAGCCTTTCTCAAGCTCTTGATGAGCAGGTTGTTGCGGGAGCGATGGGGCTCAAGCTTCACGAGGATTGGGGTACTACACCCGCAGCTATCGATAACTGCCTCTCCGTTGCGGAGCGGCATGATATTCAAGTGGCTATTCATACCGATACTCTCAACGAGTCGGGTTTTGTAGAAGATACGCTGGCGGCCTTGGCGGGTCGGGTCATTCATACCTATCATACCGAAGGTGCCGGTGGGGGACATGCCCCAGATATTATCAAAGCTTGTGGGGAGCCGAATGTCCTGCCTTCTAGTACGAACCCCACAAGACCATATACGGTGAATACCGTGGATGAGCATCTTGATATGTTGATGGTCTGCCATCATCTATCGCCAGCGATACCTGAGGATGTAGCATTTGCTGAATCCCGTATTCGTCGAGAAACGATCGCTGCTGAGGATATTCTCCACGATTTGGGTGCATTTTCGATGATTGCCTCGGACTCACAAGCTATGGGTCGGGTCGGGGAAGTCATTATCCGTACCTGGCAGACTGCCCATAAGATGAAAGTACAGCGAGGGAGCTTGGAAGGAGACCCATCCAGGCATGATAACTCTCGGGTCAAGCGGTATATTGCTAAGTATACTATAAATCCTGCGATCGCCCATGGGATTTCTCATGAGGTGGGTTCCGTTGCTGTTGGTCGTCTTGCTGACTTGGTTGTGTGGAAGCCAGCCTTTTTTGGAGTAAAACCGAGCCTTATCTTGAAGGGGGGAATGATTATTGCCGCTCCCATGGGAGACCCAAATGCCTCAATTCCTACTCCCCAACCGGTTCACTACCGTCCAATGTTTGGGGCTTTAGGCCGAGCACGAAATGAAACATGTATGACGTTTTTGTCCCAAGCAGCTGTTGATGCCGGGGTGCCGGAACAGATAAAGCTCGAAAATAAGATAGGCACGGTTACTAACTGCCGCCAGGTACGCAAGGCAGATCTTATCCACAATACGTATCAACCAGTGATGGAAGTTGATCCTCAGACTTATGAGGTCCGCGCGGATGGGATGCTCCTTAGCTGTGAGCCAGCTAAGGAGTTGCCACTCGCTCAGCGGTATTTCATTTTTTAGCGGTATGATAGAGTTAACGGAAAAGGTGAGCGAGGCGACTCCCGACGACTTTCTGGTTCTTCCTTATGAGCTGCGCCAGAAGAGCCGCCTTAGGACCCAGCTGGTGAGCGGTCAGCATGTAGCGGTGATGCTGAATGCGGGGACAATCCTAGAAGATGGGGATGTGCTTAAGGCTGAAGATGGAACAACAGTGGGCGTTGTTGCTGCTGAAGAGAGATTGAGCACCGCTTTCTCTGATGACCTGCTACTGCTCGCCCGGGTATGCTATCATCTGGGAAACCGACACGTCACCCTGCAGGTAGGTCCTGGCTGGGTTCGGTATCAGCCGGACCACGTCCTTGATGAGATGGTGCGGGGATTGGGGCTGCAGGTTCGGTCCGAAAGTGCCAAGTTTGAACCGGAGCGGGGTGCCTATCATGGTCATAGCCATAGTCATTCCCACCGAAAGCATGATCATTGACCGGTATGCTCGATCCACTGGCGCTTTTGCGTCTTTTACAGTTATCCAGTCCGTCATTGCCCATAGGCGCGTATGCCTATTCACAGGGGCTTGAGACGGCAGTAGAAGCCGGTTGGGTGAGCGATGAACCCACGCTGTCTACATGGTTGAGGGAGCAACTAAGGAGCTCCATTGAGCGGGTGGATCTACCGGTGCTGGTGCGATTGTACCGCGCTGTTTCGTCTAATGACCGAAGGCTAGTGACTCACTGGTGTTGGTCATTACTGGCGATGAGAGAGACTCGAGAGTTGGTCGGTGAAGAATGTGACCGTGGCCGAGCGCTTGCTCGGCTTTTACGGGACCTCGGGGTGGACGATTCTTCGGAGTGGGCGCAGCGAAAGGACACCCCATTTGTGGCGATGTTTGCCAAAGCCGCTGTCCATTGGCGTGTACCACTAGAGGCTGCACTGTACGCGTATACGTGGTCTTGGCTTGAGAACCAGACGTTGGCGGGCATAAAGCTCGTACCCCTTGGACAGGTTGCCGGGCAGCGTATATTGTTGGAGCTAAGCACTTCAATTCCTGAATGCTGCATACGTTCACAGGCATGCTCGGACCAAGATATTGGAGGTACACTTCCAGCGTTGGCCATTGCCAGTAGCCGACACGAAACCCAATATACTCGACTATTCAGATCTTAACACCAATGAACGAAGGAGAAAAATATATGGTTTCATTGTCAACCCACCGACGACCGGTCTTACGCGTGGGAATCGGTGGCCCCGTTGGTTCGGGCAAGACAGCGCTGATGGATCTTTTGTGTAAGGCGATGCGAGAAAACTATGAGGTTGCAGCAGTCACCAACGATATCTATACACGAGAGGACGCGGAGTTTCTGATTCGTAGTGAGGCTTTACCCGAAGATCGCATTCTAGGGGTCGAAACCGGAGGCTGTCCACATACCGCTATTCGCGAAGATGCATCGATGAATTTGGCTGCGATTGAGGATTTAAAGACGAAATTTCCAGAGCTTGATCTCGTATTGGTAGAAAGCGGTGGCGACAACCTTGCCGCAACCTTCAGCCCTGAGCTTGCGGATCTTACGATCTATGTGATAGATGTTGCAGAGGGTGAAAAAATACCCAGAAAAGGTGGTCCCGGTATTACCCGCTCTGATCTTCTGGTTATCAACAAGATTGATTTGGCGCCTTACGTAGGAGCTTCTCTTGAGGTTATGGAGTCGGACACCCGTCGCATGAGGGGGGAAAGACCATATGTTTTCACTAATTTACGAGAGGGGATTGGTATCGATACTATTGTCCAGTTTATTGTGAAAGAAGGGATATTGTAGGCTCTCCGTCAAGCTCCAAGCTTTCAAGGGACCGCGCAGGGAGACTTTGCTGAGTGTAGTTGTGAATTATAATCGCTCGGCGAAATCAATCGATGGCTAACAGCCGGTTGATCTAGCCCTGCATGCATCTATGGGCCGGTCTTTCCGCGCAACTTCCTGACCACTAGGAAGTCTCTCCTCGGTCACGTACCGTCGGGTACGCTCGCCTCGTCGTCAGAGCGTATCACGAAAAGCCTGGCTCGATAGCTACACACATGGCTAAATCAACCGGCTGCTAAGGCGTGCCGTCAAACTTCGGCTGGGGGAGCTGATGCCGGAGCCTGCGTGTGTGAAGGTTCGTCCTAAGCCAAATATTTAGATTCAGGTTATCAAGACCATTCAAGATAGTTTTGATGAGTGTAGCGGTACACCCTATTCCTCTTTGGGTATGAGCATGCCGATCTCTAGCATCTTTTTTCGCAAAGTGTTACGATTGATCCCTAGTAGATTGGCGGCTTGTACCTGGTTCCCGTTGACGTGTTCGACAATAACTTGGATGATCGGGCGTTCTACTCGGTCCATGAGCTTTCGGTAAATATCTGAGTTATCGCTTTTTAGGGCATGTTCTACCTCTAGTCGCACTATTCGCTCAAGCTCCAACTGAGAAGCAAGATCCTCTTGGCGTATGAAGCTAAAGTCTTCTTTACTGAGGATGAGAGCGTCAGACATGACCAAGGCTCGAATAATCGTGTTTTCCAACTCCCGAACATTCCCTGGCCAGGCATGACGAGTGAGCATCTGAAGAGCATCTTTCGCGATATATCGAGGAGCTTGGGCAACGACGTAGCCGTGGAGTCGAGCAAAATATTGAGCCAGCACAGGAATATCGTCAGGACGCTCGCGCAGTGGTGGAATACGGATGGGCACCACACTAATCCGGTAGAGAAGGTCCATACGAAAGCGCCCGGCATCTATCTCTGCTCGAAGGTCTCGATGGGTAGCAGCTACCACTCGGACGTTAACGGGTTCGGGGTGGCTGCTACCGATCGGCGTCACTTCCTGCTCTTGTAGAACTCGAAGGAGCTTAGCCTGCAGCGATATGGGCATATCGCCGATTTCGTCGAGGAAGAGCGTGCCACCGTCAGCTTCCCGAAAGCGACCGGTCCGGGTTGCTAATGCGCCAGTGAACGAGCCCTTGACATGGCCAAAGAGTTCAGTCTCCAAGAGCTCTTTGGGGATGGCAGCTGAGTTGATGGCCACGAAGGGTTGCTCCTTACGCGGGCTGGCTTTGTGAATGGCCCGAGCCACCAATTCTTTACCAGTGCCACTTTCGCCAGTGATCAAAATAGGGACGTCGCGTCGGGCTACTCTACCAACGGTTTTGAACACCTCCAGCATAGCAGGGTTTGTGCCCATGAGCTGCTGGAGCTGTGTGCTGTTTTGCGCGAGGAGTTCGCCTCGCTCGACCACCCGCGCGATCTCCCGGTGGCGTAGCGCCTTCTCTAAGACGCTTTGCAACTGTTGTAGGCTAAAGGGTTTGGCGATAAAATCAACAGACCCCCGGGTCATGGCTTCTACGGCGCTCTCGAGAGCATTTCCGGCAGTGATCATGACAATGGATGTTGAGATGCCGGCTGCCTGGCTCTTCTCTAGGACGTCTAAACCTGAGTATCCAGGCATACGGATGTCTAAGAAGGCGACATCGAAGTCGCCGGCCATGAGAAGTTTCATGGCTTCGTTGCCATCGTTTGCCTCGCAAACTTCTGTTGCTAGCCCTTCGAGTGCTTCCACGATGAACTTCCTGATTGTGAGTTCATCGTCCGCCACAAGGATGCGTAAATCGCCAGAATATGAGGATCGCGTCGAGGTTGGATCTGATGCGTCAGCTCCGGGGCCCGGCGGAAGGTGGTCGACTGGCATCCCCTGAATCTTGGCATATAACGGTCTCGCTGTTCCCAGAATTATTCCCGTTAAGACAATTGATAGGTATTTTTAGCCCAAAATTATCGACCCTATCTAGGGAATGGCTGACGTCAAATGGTAACGAGCTAACCACTATATGGTTAACTAGCTATTTTTGGCGACTCATCACCTGTATGGTTAACGAGCTATTCTTATAACCACACCACCCATGACCTCGTTGAGTACAAAGTCTTCGCGAGGAGAATCAGGGTGGTCATTATGGCAGCTGATGCAAGCTTCAGCAACCGCAGTGTCGGCATAAACCGCTGTGAAGTATTTAGCATCACCAAGCACTTCCTCAGCGTAGTAGTTTTCGCCTTTGTGTTCAGCCACAAAGTCGAGCCCTACCTTTTCGACCTCTGTGCGGGGTGTGTTTTGCTTATTTATTGGCCACTTTGATAACAGGGAGTACGTAAAGCCGAGCTGTTTAGCGCTAGCCATTTCGGCGCCCATTCGGAACATTTGCGCAGGGAGTGGCAGCGTTGACTCATCTTTCCAATGTTCAGTGGCCTCAATCACTTTTTCTTCTTTGGTAAGCCGATTGACCACAAACTTAGTATAGACGGTTCGATCGGATTCCATGACCGCATGAAGCGCGTCCGCCATAAGTTTGGGAGAGATACTTCCGGATGTAGATTTTGGTGAACTACATGCACTGGCTGCCGCACAGCAGGCAACAATAGATAAGGCTGGAACGCGTTGTGCGTAGATATTCATAGATGTTCTCCTATTGTTTGGGTTGAGGTTTGTCAGAGTTCTTTTCCCAGGGTGGACGACGTCCCTCCAAGGACCACCTCAACACGGTTGCAAAGTTAATACTATCGACGGTTGGCTTGGGTGTAGATTGAAAGTTAGATTGAACAAGGCTGCTGTCCGCGAGAGCATCGAGCGTAAAGCCTAAGCCATGGCAGGACAAACAAACCGGTCGGATCATTTTTTCATTAGGTCGTAGGTAGTCATTTTGGTTGTGTACAACCGTGACTCGATTTCTATCGGTATAGTTGGCGATTCGTGGGAAATGGCAAGAGGCGCAGGAAACACCGGACCCGGGTGAGCCTTGTCCAGCAACACTCTTTTGCCATAGAGCGTAGTGAGGAGAGTTCTTGTACTCGAGGGAGTGTCTATCTTTATGACAACCTATACATGCTTCAACCGCGGCATGGGAAGTGTTATATTTGTGCGAGGCATGGCAACTTTCGCACGTGAGTGTCTTGTGGCTGCTCTGTGTGCGCATAGGAAGCCGAGCCAAGCTGGGCTGCATCGGACTCAAACCTACTGAGATGCGCATGCCATGACGACTCGTCATGAATCCTTCTATCTCTGAGGGATGACATCTTTTGCATGCTTGATGGTCCAAGTTGTTTTGCCATGTCCCGTCCTCGGAGCGATGACAATCTAGGCAGTTGATGCCACTGGCCGCATGACTGCTCTCAGACCAGTCTTGAACTACTAGGCCTATATTCTTGGTTGTGGCTGGCGCATTGTGGTCGTTTGAACCTAGATGGATGGGTTTTGCTATTTCCCTCACCGATGTGTTAGTTAGCGCCCACTCTCGGAGGTTTCTTTCCGGTAGTTTGGCGTTTACATCTGTGGCTTGATCATCACGATGCTGGGTTAAGAAATCCTCATAAAGAGCCTGATTGTCGTGAAAGTTGTGACAGCCATTGATGCTGCAAGTTTCAAAACCAAGATCTTTGTGAGTAGGTCTGTCACTACCAACATTTTCATGGCAGGCAAAGCAGTAATCGGTAGGAAGACTGAGACCCATCGCTGAGGTCACTTCCGGTTGGTGCTCTCGATGACAAGTAATACACCACCGGGCGTCTAGTTTAGCTACACGGTCGGCGTTGCGGGGGTCGGTAAATTTGGCTCGGGGATGAGAGTCTTCGACCCTGCTGAGTTCTTCCCCGTGACAACGTATACATGCGTCTTGGAGAGCATTGACATCAGTGAATGGTGCTGAATGACAAGACTCACATGAAAGTTCAATTTGATAGTGTCCATCAGTTGTTCGCCCCGGTAGTAGTAGCGTTCGAGAGTTGGCGAATAAAGAAATATGGTTGGGAGAGGTCATCAGGAGTCCCAAACCGATGAACGACAACAAGGAGCCAATTGCCCAAAGAATCCATTTCCAAGAAAGCATATATGACTCAGTAGTAATAGGACGATAATATATGGAAGAACACAAGTACTGGCCAAGGCCAAAAGAATAGAATGTGCGCTCCAGTTACTAGTCTTCGAATGCGGCCAGAATAAGAGCCCAGGAATCTCTCTCCCGGTGCTAAAAGAGAAATGAGCGCACCAGATATGATGACGAGGATGAAGCTTGCCATTAGGGCGAAATTCAAATTCTCGCCCAATCTGAAGCCGGTGTGTATGCCAGTAAAAGTTAACGCTGAAAGCCCAAGAGCAGCGTGCAACGAACGCCAGAAAAAAATGGAGCCAAAATTAAACTTCTTTATGCGTTTTCGCAAGGATAGAAATAGGCTTCCCAGACAGAATGCAAGGAGTATGTAGCCACTGACTTGTTTATATTCATTCTTACGCCACAAGATATCTACAGCCATTTCTTGTATTGAGGTAGACATAGCTATTGGTCCACTGATAGCACGAATACTCAGCAGCATAAGGGCCGCGATACCGATAATAGTTAAGTAGTTTGAACTCCTCGAGGGAAATTGAGTGCTGAGGGTTCCGGTTAGGGTCTCAAGAAGTGGTTTGCATGAACCACATACGGTTGCTGCGCCGGTCTTTTGAGATAGAAGGAGGGGGGTTGAAGCGCCTTGAGCTAGTTGAGAGCGTAATTGTCCGCAAGTAATGCCTGTACAGCTGCAGACAATGGCCCGATTGGGCCATTGCTTAATATTCGGGGTCTGCTGGGCGGGCAACAATTTTCCTTCATTGCGGAATCGGTGGAGGTGGTGCTTTTTCGGCCGCTTACCGGTGGCTACCGCCATCTGGATTTGGGGAAAGTCTGGGGAAGGGCCAATCGCGATGGCGCCCACTACGCGGTTTCTGTGAAGGACCAGACGTCGATATTCATCGGGGGCGGTCCAAGATACGACGTGGGTTTCCTCATGGTTGGTTGTGGTCTCACCGACCGTGACCATCGGTACCTCATCAATCTTCAGACGTGCGGTTGGATAGGTCCCTCTGAAGGTACCGCGCCGTTTGAGTAGGTTGCTAACGAGGACGCTTGCCATATCGTGGCAGGGGGAAACAAAACCATAGGTCTTGTGGCGGTGACGAACACATTCCCCTATCGCCCATACCCTGCTATCTGAGGTACGTAGGCGGTCGTCTACCAAGATACCACCTTTAGGGTCGCATACTATACCTGACTGTATAGCTAGCTCATCTCTTGGCTTTGTTCCGGTCGCAACTATGACCAAATCATAAGAACACGTGGTTCCGTCATTCAGGGTGACGCGGAGGCATTCAGCTTCAGCTTGAATACTGCTTACCCGCTGATGTAGTCGAAGACCAATGTTGAGCTTTTGAATCTGCGCGGCGAGAAGAGAGGCTCCCTCCTCGTCTAGTTGGCGAGGAAGGAGCCTAGGGGCAGCTTCGATGACTTCGACTGAGCATCGTTGCCGGGCCAAGACCCTACTTGTTTCGAGCCCGAGCAGTCCACCACCAACGACGAGGACGCGGCTTTGGGGTTGTATGGATCGGGCGATCTGCTCCGCTTCGTTGGTGGTGCGGTAAGTGATGACACGGGGATGATCAATGCCGGGAATGGAGGGGCGAAATGGGGCGCTACCGGTAGCGAAGACCAACTGGTCAAAGGGTAGAGTGAGACCTTGGTGAGTACGAATGGTGGTCTTTTGGATATCAACAGATTCAACTTGGTGGCCTAGATATATAGATATATTGTGCTTTTGATACCAAGATGGTGGATGAAGCCATAGGCTTTGCGGGGACGCGCCTTCAAGAATGGCCGCTAGGTTGACTCGATCATAGGGCACTTCGTCTTCTTCTGAGACGATGGTCAGTGAGAAGCGCTGGAGACCGTGCTGCTCAACTAAGCGAGTAGCTAGATAGTGAGCAGACATTCCGCCGCCAAGAACAACAAGTCGCTGCTGACCTGCCGATGGTTTATGTTTCAAGCCTATAGGCAGGGGACCCAGTGTCTCCTGGTTCGTTTCAAGACCACTCATACCTAAAGTAATATCTAGCAAGTGATGCGCCACAAAATTTGTTATAGAAGCCTCAACAAAGCGAGCAGGGCCAAGTCAGAGGCTGAGTACCGGTGCAGCAAAAGGTGCTCTAGCTGTGAGCAGTAGACGGTCTATAGAAATAGTTCAGTGGGATCCTTGTACTGTGTGGTTGTGGCTCACTCCTTGCTTGGTATTTATTGAAGACGGTATAGATGCCTTGCGGGGGAAGCTGTCCGTCAGTTACGCGTTGGGCGTTGATAAAGAAGAGGAAAATTGATGTTTACAGATCGTGAAATTGAGTTGGTACGTACAACTTGGGCTCCCGTATCGGAGCAACCGGATGTCGCAGCGTCGTTGTTTTATACTCGATTGTTCGAGGTGGCCCCGGAGGTGAAGCCGATGTTTAAAACGGATATCACTGCTCAGGGAAAAAAGCTGATGCAGATGATAAATATTGCCGTAGAGAATATGCATAAGGTTGAACAAATTGTGCCTGCCCTCCAAGAGTTAGGTAAACGTCATCGTTCGTATGGGACGGAGGACGGTCATTATGAGGTTGTGGGTGCTGTTCTGATTGATACCTTAGCCGCTGCTCTCGGTGATGATTTCACACCTGATGCGGCAGCCGCTTGGAAAAAAACTTATGGAGCGCTTGCATCAGTAATGATCGGTGCCAAGTAGGCTACGACCAATATTGAATGATAAATCTTGGATTTGTATCACTGGTAGGCGCGGGGCCCGGGGTGAAAGATCACCTTACGATGCGAGCTGCTGACCGTCTACAACGGGCAAACCTGGTCCTTTATGACGCACTGGTGGATCGTTCTATCTTAGAATTATGTGACAAGGCTCAACGGTTTTATGTGGGGAAGCGAGCTGGCCGTCATTCGATGAGCCAGGAGGCGATCATTAGTTTATTGGTGCGGGCGGCCAAAGCTGGTAAGCGCGTGGTACGGCTAAAAGCAGGGGATCCTTTTGTTCTAGGACGGGGAGGCGAAGAGGCCCTGGCTCTAGGCCAGGCGAGTATTCCTTACGAGGTGGTGCCTGGCTTATCGAGTGCGTTAGCCTCTCCAGCATTTGGTGGCGTGCCAGTGACTCATCGAGGGCTCAGCGCAGCGTGTGTTCTGGTGTCTGGTCACCACTCGTCGGCCTACTCTCCGGTGTTGGGACGTTTATCACCGCTATCAGTGACTGTGGTTGTCTTAATGGGTTTTGCTGAACGTCACGAGATTGCACAATTGTTGGTGGATAAGAAGTGGCCGGTCTCTACACCGGCGACGATGATCGCGGGTGCCGGAACTTTGGATCAACGTATTTGGTATGGTTCATTAGGAGCCTTGGCAGAACCTACGTTGCCCTTTTCAGAGGATCTAAGCTGGAATTCAAATGGTGCTCCGGTGACCATTGTTATAGGAAAAACTGTAGGGTTGTCGGAGAGTATTGAGCACCCACCAGTGGCGGATAGATCCGGTGAGTATCTTGCCCTGCGGTATCCAGGGGGGCGTCATTAACGGAACTCAAGCTTGAAGGATAAGCTGTGACCTACCATCTGAGAGTAGTGTTGAATGGTCTTCCGGGCGAGCGACTTTTTCGCTGCGCTGGGTATTGCATCAGATAGCCGGCCCACGATGGTTTGTGATTCGCCAAGGGCGGGTATACCTGCCTGTGGAAAGGAAACATCAACAATGGCTCGACGCTGCTCAGCCTGATCGAGAAAGTTGGATAACTCCCGAAATTGTTGAATGAGAGGGTCCGACTGGTGCCGTGACCAATTGGCCACGGGCATAAAGTCGACAAAATGCATAAGGTGGTAGTTTAAGTTCACCCAGAGATCTTCAGCATCCACAACCATTGAGGCATTGTCGATGACTCGGTGGCAACGGAGTGCACATAGTTTATCTAGTCGATGTAGATTGGTCTGAAGCTCAGTGAGAAGTTGTTGGTGGTACAAGAGGCGAACAAGGGTTGGGAAAAGTTGAATATGGGTATATTCAGAGGTGCTGAGCCTTTCTTTGAGTTGGGGGAGTTTACTTGGGCTCATGGCAAAGGTATTGGTCGCCGAACCTAAGATGGAGTGAAGCAAAGCGATATTAGCGGAGTGCTTTGGATAGTAACGACTTGCATATAGAAAACAGAATTGCAGGTGTTCCAGAAATGTCCCGTCCGCATGCTCCATGCTAAAGTCGCATTCGTTTTCCATGAAGTGAATGAGGTCGGGGTCAATATTCACTGCACTAGCGGCGCGTTGAAACTCGGCGTAGGTCTTTTCAATCTCAACGATCGAACGATCACTCCAGTAGACATCTTTAGCCAGTTTATCCTTCATAATCATACGAGGGAGTGTGCCATGCATGTTTCCGAAAATGGTTTGGCCCATATCGAAGGCACGTCGAGGTACAACCCTTACATCGCCAGCATGGTCTATCGCGCCACCGTGTACGAGAGCTGCTCTCCGCTGAAGGTTGAGTGGATGGAGGGAGGGGCTCATCCCCCCAAGTTTAAGACATCCGCACCAATCTGCCTAGGTTATGGTACTTTCCAGTGTTGATGACGCTCTTGTAAGAAATCTACACCACCACATCTAGGTCATGGTCCTTCCTAGTGTTGATGGCATACAGCTAAGACATCCACACCAACATGCCTAGGTTATGTTCCCTCCCAGTGTTGATGACTCTCCGAATGTCGTCGATGGTATCGAGGAGCCAATACCGTGGTGAGTCATCAGCTAAGGGGTCTGCCTCTACCCATGTGCTTGAGCCCGGGTAGATATCGAGTTGGGCCATATGTTGGGCATTGAACCGAGCGGCTAAGACATCGTGATCAAGAGGACTCAGTGCTTTAGCAATGCTGGCGACTTGTCGACTCGAAAAACTTCGGGCTGGGCCGTAACCAAGATCGTCACCGACGGCTGAACCACCGGTTAGGAAGAAGTTCAGCGGATCCTCGCCGGCTTCGTTAGTGCCTGTGAAAAGGTAATGCACACCGTGCCAGGCCTTATCGACATAGACCATGTGGTCGTTGTCGGCATCAAAGGCCGTATCGATAACGTCTGAGACCTGATCGGGGTCGAGGGCGAGGTGAGTAATTTGGCGATCAGATACCAATAACAATGACGTCGCTTTAGCCATCAGAGCCTCCGTTGGGCAGGAAGAAGGGTACACATTGGAAGCATGTTAGCCGATGGCGATGGATGTACGAAGCAGTGAAGGCAATGCGAGTGACGGAAGCTAGGGGGCGTACAGTTTTGCGGCGACGATGGATCTATATTGCTTGTTTGACTCTATATCTGACGGATATTGGCTGTATTGGTGCTCCTCCAGCACCAATAACATCAACCTCGGCGCCTGCCCGGGAGTTGGATGCCGTCAAGAATCCAGGATCGAAACCGCTAGTGGAAGGTGCATCCACTTCTGCTGGGCTGAGCGAAGAAGCTTTGCATCTTGGTGAACTTATTGATCTGCCAGAGATTCTCGCCCGGGGGACGTTGCGTTTATTGGTTGTCAGTAGGGGTGAGCCAACCCAGTTCTTGCCTCGAAAAGACCTGCCAATAGTGGAGTTTATAGGTTTAGCCGAACAGTTGGCTCAGTACCTAGGCGTAGAGCCGGTGCTGGTGGAGGTACCGGCTTATCACCGCCTGATCCCCAGCTTGCTTTCAGGTCGAGGCGATATGATTGCAGAAATGCTAACGATTACTCCGCAGAGAAAAAAGAAAGTGGCCTTCGCCCGGGCGGTAGCTGGGGTTCGTGAAGTTGTGGTGGGGAGTGCGGATATGAAAGCGCCCCCCGAAACCATTAAGGATCTGAAAGGAAGGGTTATTCACATCAGAAAAAGCTCTGCCTACGCGGATACTTTGCAACGACTTGCCATCGAAGGTCTGACGATTGTTCCGGTGGATGAGCGGATTCATACTGCTGAAATTATTTCAGATGTTGCCTCGGGTGATCGACCATTGACCATTGCGGATGCACCCATTTTGGCGGCTGTACAGGGTTACGAACCACGAGCGCGAGGGTTGTTTACGCTCAACGATGAAGGGCGAGCGCTCGCTTGGGCGGTGCGACCTGGCAGTGCCAAGCTGCTATCGGCCATCGATCAGTTTCAGACCGAACGGGCGGTGATCGCTGAGCTGAGGCCACTGTTTTTGGGCGACCTAGAGGCTATCAAAAGCCGAGGGGTGCTTAGGGTGCTAACTCGGAACAACGCGGTCTCATTTTTCATTCACCGCGGTCGACCGGTGGGCTTTGAGTACGAATTGGTGCGCATGTTGGCCGATGAACTCCACGTTCGTTTGGCGATGATTGTAGCTCCGGATCGAGCCTCTCTTATCCCTTGGTTGCGGGAAGGGAAGGGGGATCTGATTGCGGCTTCACTCACTGTGAGCGAAGATCGGGCAGAAGACGTCATTTTCTCCAGACCGTACATGTTTGTGGATGAAGTGGTTGTACATCCGGAGGAGGAACGGGGGATCCAAACCATCAACGACCTGGATACTAAGGTGGTCCACGTTCGCCGTTCTTCTACCTACTGGCGGAGTTTGAAGAGACTTCAGCGAAAAGGGCTCTCGCTGCAACTCGTACCTGCACCCGAATGGCTCGAAACCGAGGAGCTCATTGAACAAGTAGCCCAAGGCACTATTCCTCTTACCGTTGCTGATAGCCATATTCTACAGGTTGAGCAAACGTACGGTACCACGGTAAAGGCGGGGCCTATCCTCGCCTCGCCCTCTTCAAACCAAAAGGGTTTAGCTTTTGCGGTAAGACCCAACTCTCGGGCGCTTAAGGCCTACCTCGACGCGTTTGTAAAAAGAACTTACCGCGGGCTGGCGTATAATATCTTTAAGAAAAAGTATTTTAAGAGTTCGAAGAAGATCCGGTCGTTCAAAGAATTCAGAGTTGGCAAGACAAAGGAAATATCCCCATTTGATCCCACAATCAAAAAGTATGCGCGACGCTATGGTCTGGATTGGAGGTTGCTCGTAGCCCAAGCTTATGTGGAGAGTGGTTTTGATGCCAAGGCCAAGAGTTGGGTGGGCGCTACAGGGGTATTTCAGGTCTTAGTCAGTACCGGTAAGTCGATGGGATTCAATCGATTGAGCGACCCTGAACAAGGTATCCACGCTGGGGTGAGGTACATGTCGCAAATGGTGGAGCGGTTTGATCCTGAGTTGCCGCTGGATGAGCGTCTGTGGTTTGCGTTGGCGGCCTATAACGCTGGCTATGGGCACGTCTATGATGCTCGTCGATTAGCGCGCAAAAAAGGTTGGGATGCTGACCGATGGTTTGCCAATGTAGAGCGAGCGATGAGGCTTCTCGCCCAACCGGTTTATGCTCGAGGCGCTCGTCATGGATACTGCCGTGGTGAAGAACCGGTGGCCTACGTTCGATCTATTCGTGACCTGTATATTTCTTACCAAGAAGTACTGAACGCGAATGATGTGTCTTTTTAAGGAAGGTACATCCAGTACCTTCCCTCCGGGGCCGACCATTCACAATCCCGGGCTACGGCTTCCTCTCCGCAGCCGGAGTTTGAAGACACGCCCTGATCTCATTAGTGTACGGCGAGTATCTCATTGGGCGTTGGGGTTTTTTGATGCTCAACTCAAGCGCACTTTGCAAGTAATGTAAGTGTCGGGCGGTTTCAAACAAGCTGATGAACCGCCCAAACTGAGATGAACGAAGATCAATCGGATATTCATCCAATCGGAAGCAAGCGGGGCACAACCGCTATCGATCGTGAAGCCTTGTCCTAGGGTGTGCCCTTAAATTCCGACCGCGGAGAGGACGCCGTATCCCGCGTTATGAGGATTTGATCGGAGAGGGAGGGTGCCGGATGTACTGGGCTGAGGAGCCCGAAAGGACGGCTAAGCCGCCGACGCCTCACAAATGCGGGAAACAAG
This sequence comes from Myxococcales bacterium, assembly GCA_019634385.1. Lineage (GTDB taxonomy): Bacteria > Myxococcota > Kuafuiibacteriia > Kuafuiibacteriales > Kuafuiibacteriaceae > JAHQVK01. The sequence continues at coordinate 21,785 of JAHQVK010000236.1, forward strand.
TCAGAACGCGGTCCGCAGTTTAAAGACACGTCCTAATAGACAGGAGCGCTAACGGCTCTTTTTAATGACTCTATCCACTTTCCCGTCACAGTTTTCTTGGTCACAGGTACCGTAAAGTTCCATCCGGTGGTTTTCGAGGGTAAAGCCGTGGCTTGTTGCTATTTTTTCCTGAAGTTGCTCCAATCGGTCGTTGTAAAATTCTACAATCTTTCCGCAATCCAGGCAGATGATGTGGTCGTGGTGTTCGCCGTCTGCTTCACTCGGCTCGTACAGCACGTGCCGGTCACCAAATCGATGTGTCTCTGCCAAACCGCACTCTGTGAGTAGTTTCATGGTGCGATAGACAGTAGCTAGACTGACTTGCGGATCGTGTTCTCTGACGTGCTCCAGCAAATCATCTACTGTAAGATGTCCACCAGCCCGAAAAAACACCTCAGCGATGAGTTCTCGCTGACGGGTAAATTTTAGGCCCTGATTGGAGACGTAGGCTCGTAAGATATCGAGCGGTTCCGTAGAAGAATTTTCCGTCTCGGCCACTCATTCCATTTTATCACAACCAACGGGGTTAAGGGTTGCTTTCGTCATGTTATCAGTCATGCCAAAGTGAGCTCGTGCTGGACCGCTCGGTAACCATAGGTGTGTTTATGACCTACCCTGTTCGGGTAGTGCGTCCAACCGATACCCTGTCTTTTGCTCGAGAGTTGATGCAAACGTACCATATCCGACACCTTCCAGTCGTTGAGAACGAATGTCTCAGAGGGGTGGTTGTGATCGCCGACTTGTATACTGCTGAGACGGTTGTAGAGGTTAACACAGACAAAACGTTGGTGGATCAACTGATGGTTACCGAACATCTGACCGTAGAACCGACCATGCTTCTCGTGGATGTTGTTGAGGCTATGGCGGAGCGCCATTTAGGGTTCGCGTTGGTGGCGACGGACAACCGGCTGGAAGGTATCTTTACGACGACCGATGCCTGTCGCACCCTGGCGTTGATGCTTCGCTGAAGTACAAACGGGGTACCATCAATGCGGGTACTGTTTCAGCGGGTCAGCGAAGCGCAAGTGACTGTAGGGGACGAGATTATCGGATCGATCGGAAGAGGAGCCTTGCTGTTTGTCGGCTTTACCGAGGGCGACTCAAGCGATGAATTGGCGTGGATGGCAAAAAAATGTGCGTACCTACGGGTGTTTACGGGTGAAGACAACCGTATGAACCGGTCGGTTATGGATATTGGGGGTGGTATATTGGCCGTGAGTCAGTTCACCCTTTACGGCAATCCCTACAAGGGGCACCGGCCTAGTTTTGTTGGCGCGGCTGCCCCTGAGGAAGCTGAAGTTCTTTATGAACAGTTCATGAGTTACCTTCGAGGACATGTGCCGAGTGTCGAGCGAGGCAAATTCGGGGCAAACATGCAAGTTCGGTTGGTAAATGATGGGCCGGTGACTTTCTGGTTGGAACGCGCACCCGCCGGATGACGCTCACTATCTGCGTTTGCAGGACACTTAGGTTTGCCTCTAGGTTGCGGGGCATGTGGAGCAATTTGTCGGTGTATTCTCATCTTTTCCAAGTGTCGGAGCTTTCACGTGAGCTATGGGGGCCGATGGATATGGTACGTATGGTGACCGGCTTGTCCTGCTCGTTTGTAGGTTCTTTTTGGCAACCCCATGCGGTGATGAGCCTTGCGGTGGTGATGAGTCGTCGCTTGTTGTGGATATTTAGCGTCGGTTTCACGGTCACCGTGGTGGGTTTGTGGTGGGGCCGTTGGCTGGAGCAAGGCTTGGAGGCTTCCCCATTGAAGAGCCAAGAAGAGCAAACGAGTGAACAAGAAGGGTCGGTTCAGGACTCTGGGGATGACGAATTGAATGCATAGGACGCGGGCTGAACTCGCGAGCTAGTACCCCCCCCCTCTCTATAAGGCTATAGGGAGGGAAGCGTACTTATCTCAGGTGGACTATCAATCGGGAGTGGACCATTGAGGGGCTTGCGGCCTGAGGGTACTGAGTCTATTTCTTTGCTTTGGGGTGACTGAGCTACGAGTTTCGGGCTAGCAGTCAGTTCACTTGGGACATGCCCTTGTAGCCATCTCGAGGAAGCGAGCCACTGGGCGTCTGGCCAGTGGACAAACACCAAGCTCCCCCGGGCAACATAGTTGATGACTTTCTCTGCCACCGCGAGGTCGAGCGCGGGGCAACCATGGCTTTGACCAAAGAATCCTCCGTGCTTGTTACGAAACTCGGGTGTCATGTAGTACGCGCCGTGCATTACGATCGATCTTCGGTAGGCCTGATCGTTAAATCCATGGTCGAGTCCGATCATCCGTAGGCTATAGCCTCGGTTCCCGACATAAGTTCCGCGCGTCACATAGAGTCCAAGACTAGATGCCAGACTCCCGTTGATATTGGACCAGCGGCTCGCTAGTTCTCCCCCGGAGCCAACCCCATGGGCCACATACTCCCAAAAAACCTTTTTATGCTCCGAGAGGTTGAATACCCATAGGCGCCGTTCACTTGCCGGGCGGCCATAATCGATGACGGTGATGATGGGCTTACGTCCTAGCCCCTGCTCTCTGGCTGATGATGTAGCGACGATGGCTCGTTCCAGTACTAGTGGGTCGATTTCGGGGGCAACGAGCTTGAGCGAAGTCAGTGTGCTAACGAGCTGGTCGGGTAGGGGGGCTTGAGAGCGTCCGAGGGTGGCTGTCTCAACCAAGAGGTCCTGAATGGTGGGTTTAGCCATGGTCTGCGGAAACTTCATGTGGTTTACCGCTTGTTCAAGTGAGGTGTCCCAGAGGGCACTGGTCGTAGGTGAGGGCGGCAAAGCCACAAGGGTTAGCGAGTAAGTCAGCATCGCCGCATGCATGTTTAGCCATCCTACACGACGTTACCTCTGGCCGGATATAGAGGGGTTTAGATAGACAGCCGAATTCAGGTCAGGCCATAGCTTATCATTTATGTCGCATTGTTGGTTGAAAATGCGCACCTACGTGTGAAACATCCAATCTCAGAGGATGAGTGTGGGGGAAGAGCGTATGGCAACGCAAGATATGTAGTCCTATCGAAGGAACTCAGACCGGTAACGCGCTGACCTGAACCGTTTGCCGGTCGGGGGGACCAAGCGTGCGGTCGCCGTTAGATTGCTTGTCGAAGGTTACCTAAACTGTCCGAAGTGGAACCGGTGTGCTAGGTCGCATCGAGGAGCGCGTACATTGAGTAACAGTGACGAACAGGGTGGAGGGAAGCCGTCTCCAGACGATCGCACATTACTTGAGCCATTGAGTGCAGATGAGCTCAGTGCCTTGCGTGATGCGCGGCTTAAGGCTAAGCAGCTTGGATCGGGATCCCCCAGAGTAACTCTTCCCGGCGTGGTGAAAAACTCCGATGAGGATGACGCAGAGAGAATCCTTGATGATATCTCCTCTCTGCGAGAGACAGTTCTCCCAGGATTTAACGAGAACGTGAGTTTGGATAAAATATCCCCTTCAGCATCTAAAACCAAAAACGGAGGAGAGCCGTCCCCGAATCTTCCATCAACGGGAAAAACAAAACTCCCCATGCAATCCTCATTGCTGGCCAAAGACGTACCGTCAAATGCACAACCGGAATCTTCTCCGCATGGGGGGAAAGATTCACTAGCACAAGTGAAGGAGACACCTGCACAGGGGTTTGGCGCGAACACGCTGATGTGGATGCAACCGCCTAAAGTAAAGTCATTATCGTCGGCACAGGCCATGATGGAGGTGGTTTCCTCGCCGTCTGCACACGATACCATGTGGGTGCGGGCTCGAACCGCATTGGTGGTTGCAGCGTTAGGCTTAATGATCACCGGCTTCGTTTTTACCACTCTTACCGGAGGACAGAGCGGAGTGATTGAGCTTCACACTGAACCCAATGGAGCCAAGGTGACTATAGACGGCCAGGTGCAGCAAGAGCGAACCCCGGTGAAGTTAACCATGGGCGAGGGAAAGCATGTCATTGAACTGAGCAAAGGTGGCTTTGAGGCTATGGTTGTGTATGTTGAGGTAAGCAAAGACAAGCCGGGCCGGCAGGACGTGGTCTTGAAACCGCAGAGCCAGTTAGGACTGACCACAGTGGCTATCCGCGTTCAACCAGTGGTAGCTACCCTGACGATAGATGGCCGACCTCATCCTTCGTCCCGACTTTTCCAGCTTCGCAATATAGATCCGACCGTCAAGCATACACTCACGCTGAAAGCGCCAGGCTACCAGACCATTAACAGGACTATCCCATCCGGAGCGCTCAAAGAAGAGTATTCGTTTGTGATGAAAGCGAAGTGATAGCCAGTCATCTTAGCTACTGTTTGATTTAGGGCGTATCTTTACTCTCCGGGCCGCGTTCTGCCTTGGTTCCCACATTTGTGCGGGGTCGGTAGCTCGGGCCACTCGACCGGGTACAGAATCAATAGATATATAAGATTCGTATAGTTCATAGCAGTTGGTGCTGTGATATGAAACAAGCGACTTTGCAGTCTGGGTGGCCTCTGAGTCAGCTAGCTATGGTTAGGGTGTGTCTTAGCCTCCGGTAAACTCGGCCTTTCGCTAGAGTTATAGATGCGTGCAGGGCTAGCAGCCTGTTGATCTAGCCCTGCAGGCATCTATCGGCCGTTCTTTCCGTGAAACATCCTGACCACAAGAAGTCTCTCCTCGGTCGCGTACCGCCAGGTACGCTCGCCTCGTCGTCAGAACGTTTCACGAAAAGCCTGG
>JAHQVK010000237.1 GCA_019634385.1 Myxococcales bacterium
CATGCACCGCTTTTCCTTGAGCGCTCTTTTAGGTCTCTGTCCCCTTCAGCTTTTGCCCTAGCAGGCCATCGGAGAAGTGGGCTGGGTGATCCGCGAAGTATCTTTTCCGTGGAACGCTCCGGATGAAGTGGGCGCATACCGGGCGTATGCAACCGATGAAAGGCGAAGCCAGTCCGGACGTTCCACGGAAAAAGGACCCGCGAAGCGCCTAACTCACTTTTCCGATGGCCTGCTAGGCATAAAAACAACACCCCACCGCAAAGTTCCGTCCTGAGTCTTGAGTATTTCCCAGAAGTATTCAGACTGACTGTGCAGCGACGCACAACCGAGCGTAATGCACGAGCTTGGAATGAGTCCAGACCCTTGATCTTACAGCAAAGACACGCAGCGGGGCATTGCCCCGCGAAGAAGCAGGAACTTGGGTTCTACCCAAGTTCTTTCTGCGGTATAAGCCAAGCCCCATCCTAAGGGTCCATTGTCATGTTTGTATCAGTGTTCCTGCACTCGCTGTTGCTCACTGCCCCTCCTGCCACTCAATTGAACACGAGTACTAATCAGGAGAAGGCGCAAAACACCTACAAAGAACTTCTCGAACTTCATGTTCTCAACGGCCGAATCGATTATAAGGCACTAGCAAAAAGGAGTCGAAAGAAGCTCGATAGATATCTTGCATATGTTGCTTCCGCTGAGTTACCTGACGATCGCAACCTGCGCTTGGGATTTTTGGTGGATGCTTACAATGCCCTCGTTCTCAAGGCAGTCTTGCATCACAACCGGCCTCGCTCCGTGCTGGATATAAAAGGTTTTTTTGACACCGAAACACACCGTGTAGCTGGGCAAAAAGTTACACTCGATGAGCTCGAGAAAAAAGTTTTAAACCCTTACGCAAAAGATGTAAGAACGCACTTTGTGCTGGTTTGCGGAGCCGTCGGATGCCCTATTTTGGAAAGTCAACCATTCTTCGGCAGTAACATGAATACCCGCATGGAAACGGCAACCCGTCGGTACCTTGCGTCCCCATTTGGTGCCAGAGTTTATCCTGGGCAGGTGACCTTGTCCAAAATCTTTGATTGGTACCGGAAAGACTTCGGAGGGGCTCCGGACATCCTGAAATTTGTTCGATCGCACCTATCGGAATCAGTCCGCGTAAGGCTTGGTTCACGGCCTAAAATGGACTTTATGGACTATAATTGGACGCTCAATCAGTTGTGAGCTTTCTGCGGCGTCGCCATACTTTGGCTAGCTATCGCCGGTCTGTGCCCCCAACCGCCCCCCACAGCTGCTAGATTGCCGGAGCTCTCCATGCAGCCTTCACCATCTACAGAGCCGCAAACTATCGTTGGTGCATGCGGTGGCGCCTTCACCGAACGGGCTCGACGCCGGGGCGCCCACCTTTTTGCCTCCGGGCAATCCGCGCTTGAAGGAATGAGTAAAGAGGTCGCTCTATTCACCGTACAACATGAACACAACCGTCCTTATCGAATCGCTATCGATGTGGGGGAACTTGAGACACGCGATCGACTGCGGGTGGAATGCCAGTGCCCATTCTTCACCGCTGGTCATCCCTGCGAACATGTGTATGCCGCTTTGCTCGCTCTAGAAGCTGGTGGCGAAGCATGGCGAATTATTCCTCCAAGAGCCCTCGATCAACGATTGGACGTGGTCCCTCATCGGACCGGTCTTCCCCTAGGAGAGGATACCTTCTTCGAAGGAGAACACGCATTCGCCCGCCTGACTCAAGGGGAGAACAATGCCGCTAATCGTCAGGATTGGCGAAGCCGATTTGACACCCTCCGGCGGTCTACGGTGACGATATTCGACACCACTCATGGGTATATCGATCGGCTCGAACTTATTCTCGATCCCTCCCGTTCAGAAACTGCGGGTGCACCGGTGCTCAGTGCACGTGCTTTTGATCCCAAAGAAGACCGCCTTGCACCTATTTCACTGAGCCGACGCGATGTGGACCGCATCAGTGACCCTACAATGCGGGCAGTTATCGACCCCTGGCTAGCCTGTCCACCCCTGGGACAGCGCTCAGGTGCTGATGCTCTCGCCCCTGACCCCGGCCAACTCGTAGCTGACACTCGACGTGTGCCCGCTGGTCTGCAGCACAACCTATTTACCAATCTTTCAGGAAAACTCCGCTTCGGTGTAAACGGTGCGCCAGTCACCATCGAAAATGGTCCTCCATGGCAGCTGGAAATCCATATTCATCGAGCCGAGGATGGTGTGACCGCTGATGGTATGTTGGTCCGTGAAAACAGCGAAGCTCGTGCCCTCAGTGAAGCTCAGCTGATTCTTAGAGATGGCTGGGTCTTTTTTGATCACAAAGTAGCTCCTCTCCTTCCCGGACCTTCTTTCGACTGGATACGTCATTTACAACGTGAGGGACGCATAGAGGCCCTAAGTAGTTCTCCCGAAGAGTTCTTAGCCTCGTTGGTACAAATGCCCACGCTACCTCCAATACAGTTAGGGCCCTCTCTCTCCGACTGGACACTAACAAGACCAGAGCCCATACCATCCATCGCAATCGGGACACTTGATCCAAAAATACGGCGGTCAACTACCGAAGTAGTCTTTGGCTATGACGATCTACAAGTCTCCCAACAAGACACGTACTCTGGAATAGTTGTAGCAGACGAGAAACGTATTCTCTTCCGTGACTTCGCCAAAGAACGATCTTGGCTACGTAGACTCATTACCGCCGGCGTAGAGTCGACCATTGACAACACTTTTGTCGTGAAAAGTTCGGTGGTACCCGGGCTTGAACTCAAAATGGTTGAATTGGGGGCTAATATTCAGCGGGAGGGAGTATGCTTGCGCAAAGCGGGTCAAAGCCGACTTCAACTAAATAGTGGTCCGGGTTGGTTTGAGCTCGACGGTCAGATAGATTTTTCTGGGATGCTGGTTGAACTCAACAGTGTCCTGAGTGTGGTCCAAGACGGAAGCCATCGGATTTCTCTACCGGATGGTTCCGAAGGTATCTTATCACCAACGGAAGTGAGACGCCTACGAGCCTTGTCCGGTCTCGGCCGCAAGCATGAAGGCAAACTTCGATTCGCATACTCGCAAGCTATCCTTTTAGACGCACTGGTTTCCGACCAGCCATCAGTGCTCCGTGATGAAACCTTTGATCAGACGGTCGAAAATCTACGCGGTGATCTCGTAATTTCCACCCACAAGGAGCCTGAAAGTTTCAATGGTACCCTGAGAAGTTACCAACAACTAGGCCTCGGTTGGATGCTTGTCATGAAGCGCCTGTCGCTAGGTGGATGTTTGGCCGATGATATGGGGTTAGGCAAAACGGTACAGGTTCTCGCCCTGCTGGCTATGACCCATCTTCATCCTGAAGAAACCCCAGAGTTAGACCAGATCTCACCATCTACTACATATCATTGCTCGCTGGTAGTAGCCCCCCGAAGTCTGGTATTTAACTGGAGACAAGAAGCGGCACGCTTCATACCCGATCTCCGAGTTGTTGAGTATACCGGGCAGTCGAGGACCTCCCAATTGGAGGGACTAGAAAAGGCTGACGTACTAGTAACAACCTATGGCACACTCCGGCGAGATGCTGATATATTAGCTACAATCAACTTTGATTTTGTTATCCTCGACGAAGCTCAAACTATTAAAAATCACTCTGCTCAGGTAAGTAAAGCTTGTCGTGCCCTACAGTGCCGGCACAGACTGGCTTTGAGCGGCACGCCGGTGGAAAATGACGTCTCGGAGCTGTGGTCTATCTTTGAGTTTCTCAACCCCGGCATGCTTGGGTCGAGAAGCGACTTTGTGCGACTCGCCCAGGGCGATGCACTGCACTTGGTGGCTCGAGGACTGGCACCGCTTCTCCTTCGCCGACGAAAAACAGATGTCCTCGCTGAACTACCGGAAAAAACAGAGCTGACTGTCTACTGCGACCTAAGCTCCCAAGAGCGTCAGCAATACGAAGCTCTCCGTGCTCGATACCGCAAAGAGATCGATAAGAAGGCCGCAAGTAACGGTGCTTCATCACTGCGTACCGACGTCCTCGAAGCCCTTCTCCGGCTCCGTCAGATGGCGTGTCACGCTGGGCTCATCAACGATGAACATCGGACCGAAACATCAACCAAACTGGAGACCTTGATAAGCCATCTTCAGGAGGTGGTAGCAGAGGGGCACAAGGCGCTTGTTTTCTCACAATTTGTTAAACTACTTACGATCGTCCGAACTCGTTTAGAAGCCGAAGGTATCCCGTACGCATATCTCGACGGCCAGATTCGGGACAAAAAGAGCGTCGTTGAACATTTTCAAAACGATAGTAACGATAGCTGTCCGGTATTTCTCATTAGTCTAAGAGCGGGAGGCCTAGGTCTTAATCTGACTGCAGCGGACTATGTGTTTATTTTAGATCCATGGTGGAACCCAGCCGTGGAAGCCCAGGCTATCGATCGGGCCCACCGTATCGGTCAAACCCGTCCGGTTTTTGCCTATCGGTATATCGCCCGAAATACCGTCGAAGAGAAAATCTTAGCTCTTCACAAAGACAAGCGAGCTCTTGCGGAGGCCATTATGGGAGGAGAAGGTCAACGAACCGGAAAGCTTAGCCTCGATGAGCTACGCTTACTACTCCAGTGAGCTCCCACTGGCCGCAATGAATATCTGAAAGGACCTCGTTGACTCACTGACGATCGAGAGGAGACAAGAGTATTCCCGCGACCAAACATGCATGAAAGCGGGCCTAGGAGTCAGCGATGGCAAGCATAAATAAGGTTTTTCTCATCGGTAATTTAGGTGCGGACCCGGAGGTTCGTTATACAGCAAATGGGTCCGCGGTAGCGAACTTCCGGATAGCCACGTCAGAGACCTGGAATGACAAGAGTGGAGAGCGTCAGGAGCGAACTGAGTGGCATCGTATAGTCGTATGGGGGCGGCAAGCAGAACACTGCGGAGAGTTTCTTCGAAAAGGTCGGCCGGTGCATGTAGAGGGCCGTATTCAATCCCGCGAATGGGAGGATCGTGACGGGCAACGTCGATTCACGACCGAAATCATTGCCCAAAGCGTCACCTTTCTCGGAGGCCGAGGTGAAGGTGGAGGTGGAGGAAGCTTCGGTGGTGGCGACGGAGGTAACTACGGTGACGGAGGTGGTGGTAACTACGGTGACGAGGGTGGTGGTTACGGAGCCAAAGGCGGTGGTGGTTACGGAGGTGCTAACCGGAGCAACCAGCGTCCCAACTATGGGGGAGGTGGAGGCGGCGGCTACGGAGGCAATACCAGCAAAGAGGACGAAGCTCCCGCCTTGGACGATAGTGACATTCCGTTCTAAGGCATGTCCGTGAGTCGACATGGACTACTTCATGCCAGGGATCTAACATTCGCGTGAAGACGGGGCGAACTCAGGTGTGGCCTATACACCCTCAGTTGTCATCCACCAGGGTTGGCTCGTACCAGGGCCGGCCATTGGTCGGCCACTCATCCGGTTCTTCAATCTCCTCCGCTTCAGCTTCTTGCGCGACTATTTCCGGTGGGAGTTCTAGTGGTCGGATGGGTCGGTCTTCATGCTCAAGTATCCACTGGCCTTCGACAATTGCCCAATGCTGGGTAACTATTCGCTTCTCCAATGTCACCGAGGGCAGTAGGGTGTACTGGTATCGTACCTGAACTTTGGCTACTTCAGGCGTGACCATCTCAACCCCAATAATCTGGTATCCCTCGATATGAAGATCATGATCATCTTCGTCATAGTTAGCTATGAACGGTGTGCGGATTTGGGCCGGAAGATATGCGGCCGCAAGTTGGTAATTTTTCCACCGGAAGGCATCATTATACTGAGAAACTGATCTGGTCAGTGCGTCAGCTTTCTCCCCAGTCGTGGCACAACCAATCGTTCCCAAAACAGTGAGATACGTGGCTAGAAACGCTTGCCGACGAAGCATCATCTATCTCCATCACCACGAAACTGATCTCCGGGCTCCCCAAACAATGCATTAAATGTGGTGAGGGAGCCATAGACCTTGGTGACATACTGTTGTAGATCAACCTTCTCAGATTCGGTGAGTTTAGCACTCGTGTTTAGCTTCTGCTCAAGCACTCTCAACCGGTCCCGGACCATCACTATTTTGTGGAAGAAGGTTTCCAATGGAATTTCTTTATTCTGGAGGCTGGGATCGCGTGGTTGAAGGATAAGCTTACCACCCTCCCAACGTTCGCCTAGGGGGATAAAGCCATACGCATTCTCTTCGCGCAGCACCTCACGTATGACGCGCTTGAGTTCTTCGCGATCCATCTTTGAGAGGATCCCCAGGTGACTAGCCAGCGTCAACGGGGTTCACAGTGGAATGGTCCCGGAGTCACGGATAGTGTTTGCAAGCGGGTACTCTCTACCCCGATGGCGATTAATTCATAATCGTTTATACAGGGCCGGATGCACTTGCTGCTGGTTTGCATTGGGGGCGCTATGGGATCCGGTTTCAGACACCTCATCTCCCTTTGGGCAACTCGAACGTTTGGCGGTAGCACGCCATGGGGCACGCTACTGGTCAATATTGTAGGTAGTATGCTCCTGGGTATGCTCATGAAAGCCACCGAAAGTACCGAACTTCGCTCCCTACGCTTACTATTGGGCACGGGGTTGATGGGCGGTTTTACCACCTATTCTACCTTCAATCTGGAAACACTACAGATGCTGGAGAGAGGGTCGTGGCCCCAAGCTTTCACTTACTTCGTGAGTACCGGCCTACTGTGTTTGGCCGCAGGCGGTTTGGGGTGGGCCTACCTCGGGCGCTGGCTTCAGCCTTAACCACCGTTGTTTTGGCCTCGTTAATCACCGCTCGTGTTCGGTGAGTCACCGGTTTGCTTATCGTTGGAGGACCAAGTCCACCGCCTCTGCCAGGGTCTTTACCGGGTGAAGCCGAAGACCTTCACTCGGTGAAGAGAGACCATCCATAGCGTTATTCGGCAGCACCGCATCCGTAAACCCCAGTTTAGCCCCCTCTAGAATACGTAGTTTGGTTTGGGCGACGCTTCTTAACTCACCCGCTAAACCGACTTCTCCGAACGCAAGCCACCCAGTAGGAATCGGCTGTGCAGCCAGAGAGCTCGCCAATGCCAAAGCTACCGCTAAGTCTCCCGCCGGTTCTTGAAGTTCAAGTCCTCCAGCTACGTTGACGAACACATCACAACCGAGGAGCTGCAGTCCGGCCCGTTGTTCGAGAACGGCCACTAACAGAGCCGCACGGTTGTTATCGAAACCAAGGCAGGTGCGTCGGGGGGTGCCAAACGCGGTGGGATTCACCAGCGCTTGGACCTCTACCAGAATGGGCCGAGTACCCTCCATCGCCGGAATGACCACCGAACCAGGCGCGTCAGTAGGCCGTTCAGACAAAAACAACGCTGAAGGGTTCTCGACCTCTCCTAACCCGGTCTCTCTCATCTCGAATACCCCTATTTCATTGGTAGAGCCAAACCGGTTCTTATGTGCTCGCAGTATTCGATAAGGACTTCCGGTAGACCGTTCAAAATACAGCACAGTATCTACCAAGTGCTCCAAGACACGAGGACCGGCCAACGCCCCATCTTTGGTTACATGCCCTACCAAGAGCGTAGGAACACCCCGAGCTTTGGCCAAATATAAAAACCGGGCAGATACTTCTCGTATCTGGGAGACAGAGCCTGGTGCACTATCAAGCGACGGATCAAATACCGATTGAATGGAGTCAATAACCAACGCCCGCGGTGGTTGTGCTTCTACCGCCGCAACGATCGCATCCGCACGGGTTTCGGCGTACACTAAAACCTTCGCGGAAGTAATACGCAGGCGATCCGCTCTCAATCTAACCTGCTCCGGGGATTCTTCACCAGTGACATAAAGAGCCGGCGAATCATTGGTCGCCAAGAGGTCTAAAGCCTGCAGAAGCAACGTGCTCTTACCTATGCCCGGATCACCACCCACCAAGACCAACCCGCCTGGTACCAATCCGCCCCCCAACACTCGGTCAAACTCGCCAATACCCGTTTTCCTCCGCTCACAGGCCTCAACCCCAATTTCTTCCAGTGACGTTGGTCGCGAGACTGATGATGCCCCACTACTTGGTAAACGAAAGGTCCGGGCTAGGTGAGCTGGTTTGGTCACTTGAGCTGGTCCCACCACCTCCTGTAAGGTATTCCACGCTTCACAACCGGGACATCGCCCGTGCCACTTGGCAACTCGATGGCCACATTCACTACACTGGAATTGCGACTTTGCTTTAACCAACGTCGCTTACATCTACCAGTTTTTGCGAGATGGCCGCTACTATACCCTAGGGTACTCGTGAGACCACTCAGCGAATGGCCGGTTCATGAGGCAGCCGGCGTGCAGATCATATTCACCGATATCGACGATACTCTCACCCATGAGGGGATGCTTAAGGCCAACGCATTCCAGGCCTTATGGGATCTATATACCCATGGGGTTCGGGTGGTTCCCGTCACCGGTCGCCCCGCCGGATGGTGTGATCACATAGCTCGAATGTGGCCAGTGTCTGGTGTCATTGGTGAAAACGGGGCACTTGCTTTTCGTTACGACCGTGACAATCAGACCATGGACACGTGGTTTGCTCAGTCATCAGCCGACCGGACAAACAACATCAACCGACTAGCCACAGTCAAAGAAACCATACTCCGTGAGGTGCCACGAGCTCAACTTGCTAGCGACCAGCCTTATCGTCTGCATGACTTAGCCATAGATTACTGTGAAGATGTTCCTCGCTTATCCCAGCAAGAAATTCAGCAAATTGTCTCGATCTTCGCGGAAGCAGGTGCCACTGCCAAAGTTAGTTCAATCCATATCAACGGTTGGTTTGGAACCTTCGATAAGCTTAGCATGATGAAACGTTTTGCTAAGCACTGTCTACAAACGCCCCTCACCCACAATTCAATCGAACATATCTATATTGGCGATAGTCCCAACGACGAACCGGCCTTTTCTTATTTTGCCCGTTCCATAGGAGTAGCCAACATCCGAAACTTTGCAGATAATCTGCAGCATCCACCAACTTTTGTCACCACCCTAGATGGGGGATTTGGCTTTTCTCAGGTCTCTAACTACATACTCGAGAGTCAAGGAGCCGGATACAGCAGAAATCACTTAGGTTGAACCCAAGTTCCTGCTTTTACGCCGGGCTATGTATGCCCCGCTGCGCGGCCCCATGTTGATTCTAAGAGAATTAATTCAAGGGGCCTTTGCTGTAGGGCGTTCTTCATCTCAGCGTAGAACTATTAGAGAGGTCTGGATTTGAGTTGGTTTGCTGGCTTTGTTAACCCATCAAAATCTTAATTTCTAGGGCGTGTGTTTACACTCCTATGATTTTGGCTAACACCTTCTATGCATGACGCTTCGTTAACAACAAGCAGCCGGTTGATTTGGCCATGTGTGTAGCCGTTTCACGAAAAGACCGGCCCATAGATGCGTACAGGGCTAGATCAACCGGCTGCAAGGCCTCATCGCTTGGAGCCATCATCCAAAGCGATGTGCTTCAACAACATAAATCCCTTAGCATCTACCTCCACCCTAACTACAACGTTTTTGCCAATCAACATCTCTATCTCCCGTTCCGTTTGGCTATGGAACCGCGCGGAGACAAAAATGTCCCGACTGCGAGCGATCTGAGACAATGGTTTATGTTCGTGTCGGGACATAGACTGGCGTATTAACTCCGGAATGGCCTTCTGGATAACTAACTGTCCATCCGATATTCCGGCAAATTTTCCCCGTAGTGTCGCCTCCGTAGGTTTAAATAAGCTGTCCCTCCCCCCATTACGTAACTGAGCTTCGATACGGGTAGCAACCGATTGCCTTTGATTCAATTGTCCCGTCTGCGGATTCCCTAAAGTAATCACTGGCCTGAGTACACCCGCGGTCCCTACCAGCATCACCATTATCCATTTAATCAACATCCGTTCTCCACAAGTACAGTCGCAGGCCAGGATGCGTGAGGGTTTCATCAACAAAATGACTCACACTCGCCGCAGCACCCGACTTGGCATCACCAGCAAGAATCACCGGCTTTTTATTTTTGTCCGCCACTAGAAGAAGACCACCTCCTATGAGCGACTCAGCATTGAGCAGCCGTTTTCGGTCTGACGGCATTGCGGCGTTAACAGTCACCGGCGCCCCAGTACAGTTATCCAGCTGATACATATAGCTACTGCCCACCGCATCTTCACATTCACCCGCCGCACTCACTGGTCGATATGTTTGAAAGTTTGCGACCCCAAGAAACACAAGAGGTGGCCGCAGGGCTTTTTCTTCCTGGGCAAGCTCGATAAACATACCCTTACGGTTTTCGGCTAATTTGGGATTTATTTTGACCACCGAGCTAACATTTACCAATTCATCGAGCGTGTATCCTCCCGGTGGTACATCGGGCGCGTCCCAAACGACTCCAATAATATCTCGGTCGAAAGAGGCATTTGAAAACCCTGTTATCTCCGCGTCTTGTAGGTTGCGGGCCACACTCCCGGGACTAAAATTCCCCCCTGGAATAGCTGCTGGTCGCTGGATATTTCCGGTGCCAAAATAGACCCCGACCGCACGACGTCCGGTGCAGGTTGATAAGACAATATCTAGTTTTCCAAAAATTTTCCGGTAGTTCCGAGACTCTCTTCCAGCAACAACTGCTCCGCTTAGATCAGTCTGATTTGTGGATAAGAGTCTCTTTACTTGCCATTCGGTTCTCTCTCGATTTTGGGATATTGACCAAATTTGACCACACTCATCCGCTATGTAGATCCGCTTCAATATCCCCGCTTCGGCATAGACCGCTGGCGCCGCGGACATAGGACAGCGCATAAAACGCAAATCTTTAGTCTCCGGAGAGGATAGTTTATCTATACATATCTCATTCTCCCCATGGTCAACCCCGGAGCAATCGCTTGTAAAGCGAATCAGAATACTATCCGCTTGAGAGCTATCGTCGGGAGCAGGAATCGCTTGCCAAGCTCTGTCACCATTCCAGTCCTCAAGGTCTACTACATAAACCGACGGTAAAACTTCAAATGGCTCTGTCGGGACAACGTCACGTTGAATATCAATCTTGTCGATTTCGTACCCATATGCCTCTGCATCATCTTCTCCATTGGTCGTGAATCGCAACCTCCACGAGGGACTATATATCCAATTACTCACAAACGCCCCCTCAACGGGACCGGAAATTCTCTGTACCGGAGAACCAGATCCATCCAATAGATCAATGTGATCATTGGGCTGTAAGCTCACCCGAGAAAAGTGGATGCGATACGCTAGTCCCGAACTCACACCATCGGTCCACCCAAATGGGCCAATATTCACAAGCAATAATGGAGACACTTGGGTTACACCATAACCACTCAAAGCCTGTAAGTCATAAACATCAAAATCCGGCCAATTGTAACAAGGCGCACCTGCGCATGCAGGCGTATTCACATCATTACAGGGACTACAACTACTTCCGGTAGTACAGCTACCTATTCCGAGCTCAGAACAAGCGGTTTGTACAGAAAGCAAACTACATTGCTGAGTTGGGACCCCAAAGCCCATGCAGTCAATAGAATAATAACTTTCTTCATTGTCGTTAGCCGGGGCAGTGTTTTCGATTGTGAGCTCAGCAAAAGGTGCTGAGGGTGCATCCAACTCCGGCATATGTCCCGACGGGAAAATGGCAACCCTGCGCTCTTGTACATCTCCACCGGCCGCAGTCTCCATAAGCCCTAACCACGGAGCGGCCCATGTATCTCTTAGATGCTTGAAGCCACTTGTTTGATCCATTACAAGGGACTTCGGTGCGACTGATATCATATGAAGTGCGCCCGCATGAGTCCCAAGCTTAGACACGTCCCATTTGATATACCCAGCCCCTCCTCGACCAAATCCGGTCACCAGCTCTGCCTTTTCCTGGCCATCAATATATCCGTTTCGATTTTCGTCGAGGTGAAATAAAGATAGCCCACCGTCAAAGTAAAAACGCCGAGTGAACAACGGTGTTGGTTGGTCGAGTAGATCACCAAGTTTGTTGTGAACCACACCATTAGGTCTCCAAAAGTGTGGGGGGATGATCGCCTCCTCTTCGGCACCAGAAAAAGCGTCAAACACATGAATCATTCCGGCGTTGGAAACGCTTATGAAATAGCATCGATCTGAAGACAATTCACAATTTTCGGAGTACTTCAGAAGAGTCTGACCCCCATTCATTGTATCTGCTAATGGCCAGCGATCAA
>JAHQVK010000025.1 GCA_019634385.1 Myxococcales bacterium
ACTCTTCAAATGGCTGCGCGGCCCGAATAATTCGGGTGCAGCCGTTGGAGCTTGAATCCAGTATCACCGGCGTTTTTTGTGATATTTCATTTCGCTTTTTAGACATATATTTCCCTCTTGTTAGTAATAAACAAGCTAATGCAGAAAGCCTGGGCTGGCTTTCTTTTTTCATGAATAGTATACGAACATATAAAAATTCACCGATCAATACGATAAGAAAAAACGATAGACAGAAAATCAAACCGTTGGTTTACGCGTCTAATAACCTAATACAATTCTATAAGTTTTAACAGATATCCGTTATATTATGATATCTCCATATCAAAGAACCCCCATAAGAACACAACAGCATACACGGAGTTCAGATATCCCTAGTTGAAATCATGATATCTATCGCAAGCATCGTATATGTATTCGCTTTCTACACCAGCTGTTGCCCATTCTACATATAATGCAGCCACACCGATTTCTACTCCACTAATCAAGCTGTTCTGTACTTATTACAGCGACCAGCGACTTGAATTCTACCCAAGGGATTTCTGCTGTAATAATAGTGGATAGTCACCAACTCACCTTTGTCAGACTGTAATAGCAATGTTCCCGCAGATCATCTATTCATACAACTCGGTTGATGGTCAGGTGGGCGGCATTCCACCCGTGAGTCAAACCGGGTGCAGCTCTCCAACACGGCTAGAAACTCAGAGAACGGCGCAAAGCCGCCATGACCACCAGCGATGGTTTCCACCTTCACACTGTTTGCAGTCACAGTAGCATAGAGTTCCGCTAAACTATTGGTAACCGGGAACGGATCCTCGGGTGTATTCATCGAAGACAAGCCCGGATCATACATATCACTCTGAAAGACGAGTCCAATCGCTGGCAGGTACACAAGAGCCATGTCCGACGCGTGTTCACTGGGCAAGTGATATACGACAACTGGTTGTGAATCGACGGGATTTAGCGATATCTTAGAGAATCTTGGCACCCCGATAATCGTCGCTGGCATTGGGTTATGTTCCAAAGCGTCGGGGCTTATTGTTGATGTTGCTCGGAATATCTTACTAAGAAGCGTACGAGCATTTTCGATAGCAACAACGGGAATCCCTGCGGCGAAAAAAGAGCGAAGGCCTGCAATATGGCCTTGGTGGGTATGCGTCGCAATGACATGTGTCACCGACTTGTTCGGAAACTGGGTCTTCGCCCAGTTGAGAAGGGCTAAGCCCCTATTCGGTGACACCGGTGCTTCTACGAAGACAACACCATCATCTTGCTCAATAGCCAAAGAGTTGTAGCTGCCCGAGATGAACCAAACGCCAGGTGCTATCTCGGTTGTGCTGAAACCCTCGTCGGCTGTATAGAAAGGAAAGCCGAACGCCATTAATTCGTTTATGGTCTGCGAGTCACGGCGCCCGCGTTCGTGATACTCCTGGGAGTACACTGGTCTCGCGTCTTCAGGAAGAGCAAAGGTATTGGGCGCGAACGATGGATTAATTTCTACTTTACGGCGCTCCGTGTGAACGAGCCGTTTTGCGGAAATAAGGCCGACCCGTGCAGGGAACTTCACTTCTCCCTTTTTGGCCCTCCAGCGGGAGTAAACCGCTTCGAGAGTAGTGTCTCGCAGTAGTAGATCATTATCCGTGGTGACAACCTTAGTAATACTTCCAGTATATGGTCGGACCCAAAATTGGTAATTGTCCCCGTCCCAGTTTACCTCCAAGCGTTCGTGCTCAATTCCCTTGAGTGATGCTGGAGCGATCGCCACCGCCAATGACGGGTCTGCAAAGGCCTGGTTTAGAATCAGGTGGGGATTGAGTAGGGCTTGCTCCTTACGTACTGCAGCCCAACGGTCCGATCTCATTTCGCCCGTCCCCCCAAAGACGGTATCAACACCTATAACGGTGCCGACTCGGCCCCCCGCGTCACCCAGCGTGAGCTCCGAATAGTTGAGCTCTCCCACATCAAGATACTTAACGTTGCGGGACTGATAATCGATGCGAATGTTTTCGCTATGGCGCTCTACGCTGACAACGGAATGAAACCCTCCCAGGGGACGAGGAGCACCGCCGGGGTCTACAGCTTGTCCAGGGCTAAATCGATTGCCTCTTGCCACCACACGAAAGCCTTCGTAGGTATCTAGGGCTTGGGGGCCGCCTAGACTGTAGATGATCTTACGCAAAATATCCGGCTCGGAAGGAAGTGACTTCTGAAGGTCCTCGTAGCTGCCAATATCTGGGTCGTGACCGCCAACGAGTTTCATCTCCTCCGTGGGAATTGAAAACCGCCTGATCACTCGGTCCACAGCCGTTGATTCGATCTGGGACCCAAACCCGGGACTGTAGACATCCACCGTGAAGAGGGTGTTGGTGGACGGCTCACGCACGAGGAGCAGATCGTCCGCGTGGTTCGCATTCATATCAAATAGTTGCACCGGGTGTTTGCTATCCCTCAGAACAAATTGCTCATCGTCAGGCACCTTTATGATGCGCACATTACGAGGATTATTCTCTAACGCGTCGGGCACAACAGTTGAGTTTGCGGTGACAACCTGCCGCCAAAACTCGCCTGAGTTCTCATGAACAACGAGCGTCGCTTGGGTCAAGCCCAGTACCTGTCGAATGCCACCAATATGATCAGCGTGAAAATGTGAGGCCACGACATGAGTGATCTCCTTGGTTGGAAAGCGATCACTGAGAGTCTCCACCAGCTCGAGGCCTCGCTCTTCAGAGAGTGCCGCATCTACGAGAACCAGCCCAGCTTCTTGTTCGATGAGCAAACTTATGTGGGTAGGGCTTATTAGCGCAAAAACCCCTTCGCCTATCTCTTTAATATCAAGCGAGCCGCTGACTGGTGCGTCAGGGGGAAGTCCAACGCTTTCGAGTCCGAAGAACCACATTGCACTCCTTAGGCCACGCTCGTAGAGCTGTTCATCTAAAACGGGGGAAGCGCCTTCAGGGAACGCGAAAATTTCGTCGTCGATAACCGAATTGGCGACGATACTCATCACTTCTTGTCTGATAAGACGATGGCCCCCCGCCAAGATTTCAACCTCACTGGGGTAGCCAACGCCCTCCGGCGAAGTCTTCCATGCTGAGTAGTTCGCTTGCACCAGCACGTCACGCAACACAAAGTCGTTTTCCATAGTCTCCACGCGCGACAGCTCTCCGGTTTCCGCATGGATATAGAGCGTGATAGAAGGATCTGATCCAACCACTGAGAGCTGATGGTGTCTCACACCCTCCAGCGTAGTATCCTCCCCTTGCTCAAAGCCCACAGCTGAGAACTTTGCATAGAATAGATGAGGGTGAAGTAGTTCTTCATTACGGCGAATTGCGGCCACACGGTCCGAACGTAAGACTTCGAGTGGCTGACCATCAAAGCTCGTCTGCGTAGTCACACCTGTGAATCCTCGGATGGTGTGAGTCATTCGCTCGTTCTGTGGGAAAAAATACTCCACGTCACGGTCGATATCGAGCCGAAGCCAATCCTTGGATAGATCAACCGACAGCGTACGCTTCAATGTTGAGGCAACAACCGGGTCGTCTGCGGCGCGAAACCCCTGTTTCGTCAGGTAGCGAGTAGCCATGGCCTCTATGCTCAGGCTATCGAGCGTACTCAATACGTCCGAGCCGCCAAGTGACGCCTCCAACTTCTCCAATGCTGGTGATCTGGCTACTACTGAGGAGGTAGTTAAGTTAATATTTTTCTTAGAACCAAAGGACGTTAACTCCTCGGTAGTATCTGCGCTATAACCGAGTGTATTGAGCCCTAAAATAAAGTATACGCAAGATCCCACAATAATTTTTTTCATATGTCAATTTCCTCTAAACACCCCACGACTCGAGTCATTCCTAGGAAACCGTCCCCCTCGTAACTACTTACAGCAAAGACCACTTGACTTGGTTCTGTAAGAATCAACAAGGGGTCGCGCAGCGGGGCATTGCCACGAGGAGAAACTGGAACTCGGGTTGAACCCAAGTAATTTCTGCTGTAAACTAGCATCACACATGATATTCACTACAACCCCAAAACTTGAGCCTTCAAGTAGACGTTCCATCGCCTCCACCAATTACAACCTGATCTCATCATCTATATAAAGACCACTCAAACCATCACCTTGCCGCAATATATAACATTGAATTTGCGACACCCTAAGCATCTCCTTGATGGATACACACGCAATTCCGGCAACAATCCTTCTTGAATGTCTTGTCTGCACTGGGCAACAGCCAACTCTTGCTTTGAAAGCTCTTATTCATCTAATCATGAGCAACAGCTTCGCTTAATCATGGAAGAGCAGCTTTGCTCTTCGTTTGAACCTTCTTCGCCAATGTTTGAACCTTCTTCGCCAATGATACAGCGTGATCACTTGAATTGAATCTTCCAAAATCAATTCAAGTGATCACGTTGTGGGGCATAGCCCCGCGTTGAAGCAGGAATGGGGGTTCTACCCAGGGGATTTCTGCTGTAGTATGACGCATTTCCCTCCGAGTTTGGTTTAAAATATCCGATAATATTAGATAGTCTACGATATATAACATCTTGCCTAACATCTTATATGTTGAAATATTTATGTCATAAAAAACTTATGCGATGAATAGATTTATTGATGCCGCACACATTTGTCTTGAAACCAAAATCCATCACCAAAAGACCATCGAATTGATAGATATCGGCAACTCGTACAACAATCGCTTTTTCTAGAGCGGATAAACCAATCCTTAAAACATGTACGCTTTGATGCTCAGTGACCCACGACCATACATCATGCCACCATGGCATAGCGTATGGCGAACAAAACGCCTCGACTGCCACCTCTGGGGCCTCAACTGCCACCTCTGAGGTACAGTGTTCTGTGCCCGATCTGCTTGGGCCAGCCAAAGACGAAGCTGACGGCACCCGGGAATCCACGGAGTCTTCTTGGAACTTTTCCAAAATTCCGATTAAAATTTGCGCAACGATTAGTACTCTATGAGTCTTAATCATTTTCGCTGAACCTAGGCGCGCCACCTATAAATGTCCTGCCTGAGATAGATCTCTTTTTTGACTAATATGGAATTGTCACCACTGAACGATATGCTAAACCCTTCAGAAGAGAAATATTTCAACTATATGAACAAATTTGACCCATCTTTGAAAATTCTATTTAGGAGACTCAATATCAATAAAGTTGGGTACTGCGGAGAACTCCCCACACTCTTTGCTTACGTTTACTAAGACAGCCTACACGTGGGATTGAAGCCTTAATTTCACCACCAAAGAAAGCATATCCTACTTTCCTAGGGTTACATACCATCGGTTGTATTTCCGGCCAGAATAGGTGGTTGATCTACGGCAACAGTAGATACATTTTCTCTGCGAATGTTTCACCTTCTACATTTCTATAGGAGAGAGCAGTTGTTTACCCCACTCCTGGCAGTCGTTCTGTGTGCTTCGTTATACCCAACGGACGTCCTTGCGGCTCCAGTGGCAGTTGTCATAGACGGTCCCTCAGAGCTCATTTCCTACCGTCACAACAAGCTGGCGAGGGAACTCAACGAGCTTACGCGAGATACTTCGTCGCAAATCAACTTTCCCAAGACCCCGACGCATGTGGGTAACCACACCCTCGCCAGTGCACGTGCTCAGCTTCGTGCGGCACTCAAAAATCCAAAGACTCGGGTTATTATTGGTTTTGGATACTTCGTAGGAGTGGCTGCTGCACAAATTAAGCCCTATCCTCGAAAGCCTATACTTCTACCCTATGGAGCCCCTGCTTTGCAGCGTTTACCGCGTGACGGAGCCGCCAGCGGGCGACGCAACCTCACCTATCTGACGGGGTTTCTGGACGTCAAGCGAGATCTCAAGGCCTTTCGTGAGGTGATTCGCGATGATCCAGTATCATTTCTCGTCGACGCTCGTATTCACACGGCTATGCAAAAGATCGCTGAGCCTTCTGCACTACCTTCAGGTGCAAATATGAGGCTCGTTCCTACTCCGCCGACGGCGAAAGATGCCCTCAAGGCTCTGGGTCCAAAGACACGTGCAGTCTATCTGCCTATTAACTTCAGGATGGGTTTTGCAGAAACGGAGAAACTAATTCAGGGCCTGAATGAACGTAAAATTCCCAGCTATGCCGGCATGGGCCCAGAATGGGTTGAGAAGGGCGCGTTTGTCACCTTAGTTCATCCCGATCGTGTCACTGAGCGGTTTCGTCGGGTTGCGCTTCGTCTGCGGGATATTCTGGCTGGCGAGCCACTCGAATCAATGACGACCGCCTTCCCTCAACACGCTGAGCTCTTTATCAATATGGCCACTGCCCGTAAGATCGGTGTGTACCCCAGCTTCAATCTAATGACTGAGGCCCGCCTATTAGAACCAGAGAAGAAAGAAGCGCAATTGCACCTAAGTCTGTCGGAGGCAATCAATGAAGCTTGCCAAAACAACCCTGCGTACCGTGCAACTATGGAGGAACTAAAGGCGGCAACAGCCGAGCTTCGCGAAAGTCGAGGTCAACTTCTACCACGCCTAGACACAAGTGGCTCTTTCACGTGGTTGGATCCAGATGCCACCACCTCTTTCGGAAATGCAGAACGAACCCTATCTTGGGGAATTCAGGCCCAACAGATCCTTTACTCACCGCTCGCTATACAAGCGTACTTAGCGCAGAGACATTCGGTTAGCTCCGTCGAAAAAAACCGTGTACGCGCGCGGCTCGACCTCATCTTAGAGGTTATACAATCATTTTTGCAGGTACTAAGAGCGCGGGCCGTAGAGAGTTTGAATCGCACAAACCTCAAAAGCATTCGCACCAACCGAGCACTGGCCGAGTTGAGAGTAGAGATTGGTACCTCGGGCGTACAGGACATCGCCCGGTGGGATATATCTCTCGCCGGCGGACGAGTGGATACCATCAGCGCATCCGCCCGTCGGAATCAGGCTGAGATTGACCTTAATCGTATTATGAATACCGAGCTTGAGCGGTCCTTCGTCCCCATTCTCCCCACAAGTGAGGCTGAGACCCTGCTCATAGATCCTGCGCTCATGCCATTTGTACGAGATATCTACTCGTTCAAAATTTTTCGGGGCTTCATGGCTAAGGAGGCGTTGGATAATGCTCCTGAGCTAGCTGAACTCAACGCACAGATTAAGGCACAGGAGCGATTGATCTCCGGATATACTCAACAGCTATACATACCTACGCTTGGGGCTTTTGGTGATATCACTCATATCTTGTCCAGGAGCGGAGCCAACTCCTCATCCGCAGTCATTGAGGGCTTTCCTCCTCGGGATGACTTTACGTGGCAGTTCGGCGCCAATCTTAGTTTTACGCTGTTTGATGATAGCCGGTATGGGACACTATCACGGCTGAGGCGCACTCGTTCACAACTTCAACTCCAATGGCAGAACGTTGCCAATACTATCGAGCAGCGGGTCCGCAGCGCGCTTCATCAAGCGGGGGCGTCTATTGCAGCAGTTGGATTACGTCGTGATGCGGTGAAAGCGGCACGAATCAACCTTCAGGCCGTCTCCAGTGCGTATCGTGAAGGAACGGACACGATCATCACCCTGGTCGACGCCCAAAATCAAACCCTGCAAGCAGAGATCAACGCAGCCAACGCACTTTATACCTTTCTCGATGACTACGCCCAAGCTGAACGGGCTAGTGGGCGGTTTGTTATGTTTCTCGAATCTGAAGAGCGACAGAGCTTCATTTCTAGGCTCCAGGCGTACGCGAAAGAAATGACTACCAACGACGGAAATACACTATGAAATTAATCAGATACCAAAGCATCAGCAGCGTCTTAATGCTGAGTATTATAGGGTGTACGAGCGAAAAGGCACCGGATGAACCATTAATTCGGAGCATTCGCTACACAGTCGTGACCGCAACCCAAGATGTAACCGAGCGGGTCTTCAGCGGCGCACTGGAAGCTGGGAACGAGAGTCGGCTCGCATTCCAGGTATCTGGACGGGTCAAACGAGTCACCGTACGAGAGGGACAACAAGTTCAGCGAGGTCAGTTAGTTGCCGAGTTAGATCCAACTGACTTCAAGCTGAGTCTCCGTGAGACCAGCGCAAATGTAGACCAAGCTAAGGCCCAAGCCGAAAACGCGGAAGCGGACTATCAACGGGTCCGGCGACTCTACGAAACCCAGAATACGTCCCGTCAGGCTCTGGATGCCGCTCGCTCTCAGCGAGACGCATCCAAAGCCGCGCACGCCGGGCTAATAGATACATTAGCTCGTTTACGCCGCCAGCTAGGTTACACCCGGCTTGTAGCCCCAGCGGCCGGTACTATTAATACTGTGAACGTAGAAGCCAGTGAGGTGATTAGTGGGGGAACAGTAGTTGTAGTTCTACAAGCAGGTCAAGCACTGCAAGCAGCTCTAGACGTGCCAGAAGCCTTCGTCCGATATTTGAGTCTAGGTGACTCTGCGAAGATCAAGATAGCTGCCGTTGATGTTGAGGTTGAGGGCATCATTCAGGAGATGGGCACACCCAACGCAGGCACCGGGATGTTTCCGCTTCGAGTGAAACTCGGGTCGGACCCGAAGGGCGCACGACCTGGTATGATCGCAGAAGTAACATTCAAACCGAGTGCTGAAAGTACCACTAACGAGCCTGGCTTCCGATTGCCTCTTTCGGCTATCGGCGAAGATCGGGACGGTCGCTTTGTCTTTGTTGTTGATGGTGAACCCGGTGCTCAAGGACGAGTGCTCCGAGTTTCGGTGAAGACGGGTGTCATCAGCTCAGCTGGTATCCACGTCCTTGAAGGAGTGAAGGAAGGCCAACGGGTTGTGACCGCCGGTGTGAATCGGATTCAGAACGCTCTCACGGTTAAGATTCCAAAGAAACCAAGCCAGGGGGAAGTTCTGTGACTCTAACCCGAGCCTCACTGGACAATAATCGCATCACCGTAACCCTTCTTGCCATTCTGTTGTACGCAGGGGTGTCAGCCTACTTCAGTCTTCCCCAGCAAATGGACCCAGGCTTTACGGTGCGGACTGCCCAAATTGTCACCCGCTTTCCCGGAGCCAGTCCGGAGCGGGTAGAGCAACTCGTAGCTAATCCAATTGAGCAGGCCGTTCAAACCATGCCCGAGCTGGACTTCGTGGCAAGTACCAGTCGCAATGGAGTCTCGATAGTCACCGCTGCCTTCCGGGAAGAATTTAAAAATATTCGCCCCATCTTTGATGATCTTCGCCGAAAAATTTCCGCGGTAGATCTCCCTGCAGGGGTGGCAACACCAGAGGTCAATGACGAACTTGGAGATATCTACCCGATGGTCTTCACAGTCAGTACGGATGGCTTCAGTGACGCTCAGGTGAAGCAAATCGCTAAAGATGTGAGAGATCAATTGCTCCTAATTGATGGCATAGGAAAAGTAGTTCTGCTTGGAGAGCAAGACGACCGAATCTTTGTAGAGTTCTCCGATGCCCGGTTATCCAGTCTCGGTCTGACACCGGTTGGCATCCAACAAAGTTTGTCTGCCCGTAATATCATTCTCCCCGGAGGGGAGGTCGAAATTGGCCCTGAAACCCTATCCTTGGAGCCGAGCGGAAACTTCGACAGCCTCTCCGATATTAAGCGGACTATTCTCAGGTTACCCAACGGGCGCTTAACCTATCTGGAGGATATCGCTCGGGTGCGTCGCGGGTACGTTGATCCTCCGGAGGGTATCGTGACCACCAATGGATACCGGTCCATCGCCCTGTTTATTAATATGAGTGACGGATATAGTTTAGTAGAACTCGGTGCCCGAGTGCAGAAGTTCTTTGATGGACTTCTTCGTCACTATCCGCACGGAGTTGATTTTGAACTATCCTACTTTCAACCAAAAGAGGTTGAAGAAAAGGTCAGCGATTTCATATCTAATGTATTGCAAGCGGTAGCGATTGTGCTGATCACTATGCTTGTAACCCTCGGGCTTCGGACTGGGCTTATCGTGAGCTCACTCATTCCCGCTGCTATGATCATCACCATTTTGATTATTGGTTTCCTGGGCGAATCCATCAATCAAATGAGTCTCGCTGCTCTCATTATTGCGCTAGGACTATTGGTAGACAACGCAATTGTCGTCTCTGAATCGATAATGGTATCAATGGCTGCTGGGCAGTCTGCCTACAAAGCAGCCATCGATAGCTGTCGTGAGCTTCAAATACCTCTCTTCGTCTCATCTCTTACGACCGCATCCGCTTTTCTTCCCATCTATCTTGCAGAAGCAGCGGTAGGAGAGTATACTGGCTCGTTGTTTGTTGTTGTCTCTGCAACGCTGCTGGTATCTTGGTTCTTGGCTCTCACCATGATTCCTCTCTTGTGTGTTTTCTTTATGAAAATATCTAAACAGCAGACGGAGGAAAGCTACAGTGGATGGTTTTATCGAGTATACCGAGGTACGTTGGTATTTGTTCTTCGGCAGCGCATCTTCGCCATTTTAGTCCTTCTGGCCGCTTTCTTCGGCACCTTACCATTGTGGGGTCTAGTACCAAGCATTTTCTTCCCCGAAGAAGAGCGTGCGTTTTTCATGGCCAAGTTTGAGCTACCTCCGGGCTCCAGCATGCAAGCGACGCTAGATATGTCTGAGCGTATCGACCGATTCATCCAAGATGAACTCACACAAAATTCGGAGAATGTTGAAGGTGTAACATCCTGGACATCTTTTATCGGGGAGACTCCTCAACCATTCAGATTGGGCTACTCTCCTTCGCCCTCCCAAGGAGGATACTGCGAGTTGATGATCAATGTAAGCTCAATAGCCTATACTTATAAGGCGATGAAACGCCTACGAGCCTTTACCTACGATGCGCTTCCCGATGCTAAGGCTCATATCCGAATGCTATCCTCGGGTCCAGCGGTGGACAAGCCAGTGCAAATTCGGGTCTTTGGCCAAGATATGGGGCAGATATATAGCGCAGTAGATCGTATAAAATCCCAACTGCGTACAATACCAGGGGTCATCAATATCGGAGACAACTGGGGTTCACGGACCAAAAAGCTAGGAGTTACTATCGACAGTGAGCGGGCCCTGCGAGCTGGTGCATCTCACGAAGATGTGGCTACGAGTCTAAATACAGTTGCTAACGGAATGACAACGACCCACTTTCGTGAGGGAGACGAGAGTATTCCTGTTGTCTTACGTTCCGTAGATGAAGAACGCCGCAATATAGATCGACTAAAAACCATCTCGGTCTATACTCAGTCGGGTCCCCGCCCCTTGTCCCAGGTGGCAGACTTAGAGCTTCAAATCGAACCGGCTGCAATTTTACGACGTGATCGAAGTCGAACCGTCACCATTGAAGCTCAGGTTGCTGAAGGTCGTACTGCATTAGAAGTATTTGATCAAATCCAACCATGGCTCAGCGAAACTCAGCAAACGTGGCCCCTCGGCCTTCGGTGGGAATTTGGTGGAGAGTTCGAAAGCAGCCGGAAAGCTAACAACAGTATTGGTGTCAAGTTGCCGATTGCAGGAATGGTTATCCTACTACTACTTGTGTGGCAGTTCAACTCCCTTCGTAAAACAGCGATTGTTTTGTCCTCTATTGTGCTTGCTATGATTGGTGTGGTCCTTGGATTGGTCTTGTTCAAAGCCTCGTTTGGCTTTATGACCCTGCTGGGAGTCGTTTCTTTGGCTGGGATTGTTATCAATAACGCGATCGTGCTCCTCGATCGGATCCGCATCGAAATTGATAGTAACGGACTTTTACCCGAAAAAGCGGTTGTACATGCTGCTCAACAGCGACTACGTCCAATACTATTAACCACCGCTACGACCATTGCGTCGTTGATTCCATTGTATCTTACTGGAGGCTTGATGTGGCAACCGATGGCAGTCGCAATCATCTCAGGTCTACTCTTCTCTACTATCCTCACGCTCTTAGTCGTGCCTCTCTTATATTCAATGTTTTTCCGAGTTGACCGGCCAGCATAGCCGCACGGTTAGAAATCTGTAGAGCTAACGCGAATACTCGCTAAGCCAAAAAACATCGACAATACTCTCAACTTCTATTCGAGCAAAGTCGGGGTACACCCCGCCGGTAGCGGTCCTGCAAAATCACTTGCATAGATCCTGATACAGCTATATATGCTGTAGCTCTTTGCCCGCAGTAACGACAGCTATTCATCAATAGATATTGCCTATTAAATATAGTTATCTTGCAGCTATTTTTTCTCGCTAAGTAGTACGCTCCGCAAATTATCGGATACTTTAGTGACCTCGCTAATACTCAATCCAACCTGATGGCTCACTCTCTGGAGGCAGGTCGATATTAGCCGCATAAAATCATTCAGTTTATTGGCGGAATTCCTTAACTCTATTGCAGCCAACGAGTTTGCTTTCACAAGCTGGGAGACCCCTCTAACCTCTTTTCGCGTATTACCCATTTGGTCTGTGGCTTGACGAATGGTTTCACTCAAAGAACCAATCGTGTCTTCGATTGCGCCGGTGGCATCTTTGGTTTGCTCTGCTAAACCACGGACTTCCTTCGCTACAACACTAAAACTAGCACCCGCCTCACCCGCATGTTGGGCCTCTATCGATGCATTAAGCGCTAGCAGCCTTATGCTGGCCGTCAGCAAGTTTAGGGCATGGATTCGCTTGGTAATATACGACTCGTGATCGTGCAGCGTCTCTATCTCACTCTGAGTATTACATATCTTCCGCTCCAACCCATCAAAATTTTCGTTTAGCTTTTCTGCACCAGTCAAATAATCAACCGGTTCGCTATCTTTCGTCGTTGATGATGTTTTTCCACTAAGCTGCTCAGCCTCTAGTTGGAGTTGACCCATCAATCCACCAAGTTCAGTAACCGCAGTGTTGAGACTATCTATACTCTCATTCGCTGAGTCCTGAAGCAAGCCAACGAGTGAAGTTATATGATTAAGCTGTTCAGCGTCCCGCTGTCTGGCAATGAGCACCAAAGCCCCCACGGTGGCCTGAGCCGCTTGATGAAATTGCTCAATGAGTTCCATTGATTGTTTCAATTCCAATTCATCCCAATTTCCGAATAATGCTCTCAGTTGCTCGGTGAGTACTAGCTGAGTTTCGGCACAAGACTTCACCTCTACATTCGGCGGGGCCGGATACTCCATATCTTCCCCATTGGTCCATTTTGCCTCTAGCACCCCCCCTTTTGCAAGAACTTGAGCGGAAACCTCTAGGGCTGTCAAAGTATGACCAACCTTGGGAGTCCCAAGAATTTTGGCCAACAGCGCTTCTTTGCCTAAGCGCTGATTCAACATTCGCTGACGTCCCGCGAGATCAATTACATCCGACAACATCGCCCTTCGCATAACTAGAGCTTTCCTCTCTTCAAAGCATCTTTGAATGCCAACACCGCGCTCTGCGTGTCCAGCAGAAAGGACTTGGGTTGAACCCAAGTCCTGCTTCTCCGCTGGGCATTGCCATGCGGAGAAGTCACTTGTTGATTCTTACAGAATCAATTCAAGTGGTCTTTGCTGTACTCGGAGACCAACCTCAAAACTAAACATATTCGATACCAATTAAGACAACACTAGCTCTAGATTGCACACGCGCTATCCCTCTATAGAGGCAAATCATGCGCATACAAGCGCTAGATACTCACATTACAAAGATATTCCAGGACTTAGTCTAAGCTCCGCGGCTTTGCTTGGTCTCGCGACTCGGCTAGTCGAATCGAAGTTTCTTCTTTGCGATGGTAAACATGCTAACTAATGGCGCTTGTGTAAGCCCCATTTCCAACCATCTCGAGACCGCTGTTCAACTCGTTACAGCAAACACCACTTGAATTGATTCTATAAGAATCAACAAGGGGTCGCGCAGCGAGGCATTGCCCCGCATAGAAGCAGGAACTTGGGTTCAACCCAAGTGATTTCTGCTGTAAATGTTCGAATTTGGCCGGCCTGGTTGATTGATAAGCCTACTTCATGTGCTCCAGCTTGAAACACCGTCAGCTAATTTAGGCCCATTTTTCTCGCCACCAAAATATCCCTACGAAAACGTTCGATAATTTCTTGAGTGAGTCCGCAATTTTGTACTTGGCTAAATTTCCTAGCCTTTGGTACTGCCTTTGCCGGATGGGTTCTTTTTGGTCCCTCCGCCCGAACTATAGCTACCGATTTAGCACTGCCCGAACAATTTGTACCGATCTTAAAATCTATTCCAGTACTGATTGGGTCTACTACACGTATTCCGATTGGGCTAATCACAGACCGCTACGGATCTGCGATTACATTTTCTTCTTGTATGGTAATTGGAGGCCTTGGCTTGATTGGCGCTTCACAAGCCACGTCCACCGTTGGAATTCTCTTATCTGCCTTATTCACAGGCGTTCTTGGAGCGACGTTTGTCGTTGGCGTACAGTCCATATCACAAAATATACCCGTCACTCGGCAAGGCTATGCACTGGGAGTATTTGGTGCGGGTAACGTAGGGACTGCAATAAGTGCCGCCGGCTTCCCTCTTCTGGCCACCGTCCTTGGTTGGAAACTAACGTTTATCATTTATGGTCTTTCAATGGTACTTATGGGGATTATGTACTACGCGTTACTCCAAGCTCATAGCAGCCCACCGCCAAGACATCGACGACTACAAGATATGATCAGACCCTTAGGAAACCATCGAGTCTGGATATTTGGTCTATTTTACATGGCGAGCTTTGGAGTATTTGTTGCTTCCACACTCATTCTCAATGATTTCTACATTGATATTTATCACGTAAGCACTGGCGTCTCCGGTCTCTTTGCCGCGGGTTTTTGCATTATTGCAAGTCTTTCAAGGATTCCAGGAGGAATGCTCTCTGATAGGTTCAATGCGTTTAGTATTCTAAAGATTTCCTTGTTATGTGAGGGTCTAATGCTTCTACCCGCCATCTTGACCCCTCCTCTTTGGGTTGTTGTCCTATGTGTTTTCAGTTCCGGCATTGGTATGGGCTTCGGCATGGCAGCCACCTTTAAGCTCATCCCCCAGGAATTCCCCGAAGAAGTGGGAGCTGTAAGTGGCTTAGTTGGAGCCCTTGGAGGTCTCTCAGGTTTTTTTCTCCCTTTGGCTGGTATGTCTGTAAGTAGCATAGGTCATCTATCAGATGTTTGGGTTCTTGCTCCTACGATAACTCTCGTTGGTGTCACTACTCTCATAGCCACCTGGGTATCTTCTACTGGAGTTAAGCCCATGGCTAAACACGCCCGCATCGAAGACGCTATTCCTCACGTCAACTTGGACCCGATACTCAATCCACCAACTATAACTAATCCATTGCATGCAGATACATCAACGTCTCCGCTAGTGAACACAAATCTTACTGATTGATCTTGGAATCAAGATATACAGCAAAGACCGCTTAAATTGATTCTGTAAGAATCAACAAGGGCGCGCGCAGCAGGGCATAGAACCGCGTAGAAGCAGGAACTTGGGTTCTGCCCAAGTTCTTGCTTCTGTAAGGGCTAAGGCGCTATTGGGAGTAAATATCATATAAGTATTGTAATCCAAAGCTAATTCGAGCAGGTATCTTCAGTGCAATCTGACGAATATCAGAACTTTTTCATACCAAACGGGTCTTGACCGGTGTTGGGCTCGTTGCCACTCCTGTCCGATCTTCTATTGCTCCATCTGGGACACTTTTATCGGTCAAAGCCTGACCAAGAGGCCCTTCTAGCAGCCTGTTGATTTAGCCCTGTGTGTAGCTATCGAGCCAGGCTTTTCGTGAAACGTTCTGACGACGAAGCGAGCGTACCTGGCGGTACGCGACCGAGGAGAGACTTCTTGTGGTCAGGATGTTTCACGGAAAGAGCGGCCGAGAGATGCCTGCAGGGCTAGATCAACCGGCTGTTAGCTTAAGATTATTCTAAGCGCACGGATTTGACGTACCCTGTCGTTCGGATATGGAATTTTGTGCACGATCACCCAGTGTCGGTTAAAAGGAAAATTTTTGACAAAGTG
>JAHQVK010000238.1 GCA_019634385.1 Myxococcales bacterium
CAGGCTTTTCGTGAAACGCTCTGACGACGAGGCGAGCGTACCTGGCGGTACGCGACCGAGGAGAGACTTCTCGTGGTCAGGACGTTTCACGGAAAGACCGGCCGACAGATGCGTGCAGGGCTAGATCAACAGGCTGCTAGACGATGTCTATGTTTACGGGCAGCTCCCCGTCGTCGATGTTACGATATCGCTTGAGATCTTTTAGCTCTCGGATTGCGGCAAAGACCTCGAGATCGGAGGCAAAGCTTCGCTCAGGAAAAGCCTTTTTGAGGGCTTGTTGAATGGCAACAGAGCTGGTTCGCATAAAGGGATTGGTGGCGAGTTCTAGTTGGATCGTTGATGGGATGGTCGCTTCACCCTTAGAACGCAGAACCCAAGTGTGCTGGATGCGTTCTTTGAGTTGCTGATTGTCAGGCTCTACGCTCCACGCAAAACGAAGGTTGTCGGCGGTATATTCATGAGCACAAAAAACCCATGTATTGCCGGGAAGGTTTGCAAAGCGCTTAAGACTATGTAGCATTTTGACGGGAGGGCCATCGAAAAGATAGCCACAACCGGCCCCAAATAGCGTATCTCCGCAAAAGAGAGCGTTGTCTATTAGGTAAGATACGTGGCCATTCAGATGTCCTTCTGTGAGCATGACCTGAACCGTAGTCCCGAAGAGTTCAAACTGATCCCCATCGCTGACCGGCTGCTTCAGGCCCGGTATCTCGCGGGCTCTTGAGGCTGAGCCAATGACGTGAATTGTCTCCAGTTTTTCGCTGAGGTCGGTATTGATGCCAATATGATCACCATGGGTGTGAGTATTCAAGATGGTGGTGAGTCGTACGCCGAGCCGAGCGCATGCAGCGAGTGCCTCCTTAGCATCCGGTCCATCCACGGCGGCTGCTTCTTTTCTCTGTGGGGAGACAATGAGCCAAACGAAGTTATCTTGCCATGCGGGGACCTGATGAATAGTCAGTTGGCCTTCGGCGATGGGAATGGGGAGACGAGGTGATGTTACTGCATGGTTCATGTACTCGTCAGTTTGCCCTGGCTGAATAGCCCTCTCAAGAGTAGAAATAGACTCTGCCATGTTTGAGCGGCTATCTTGACCGCCACATCCTCGATAAGGATGGTCTTGCAAATGGCTCAGTTGAAGGATTTGTACTCGGCGCATGTAGAGACACTGACCGACCGCACGAGTTTGGCGTTGGAGCGAACGGAGTTTGATCGACTTGTCATTCACGCCGGAGACATGAAGTTCACATCCCGGTTTGATGATTTGGAGTGTCCCTTCCGGCCTACGCCGGCGTTTGCTCACTGGACCCCGTGGGCGTGGCCCGGTTCTGCGCTTGTTCTTGAGAAGGGGCGAGCGGCTACCTTGTATGCCCGTCGTCGCACAGACTTTTGGGATAGTGTAGAAGCACCGGATCGGGACCTTGTTGAGTCTGCGTTGAATGTAGAAGAGGTCGGTGACTTATCCGCTCTCCATCAGATTGGTATGAAACCGCGAACGGCGTTTATTGGTGAGTCAGCGTCAATAGCTTTGCGCCTTGGATTTGAGGACAAGAGCGTAAACCCCCACAAGCTGATTGAAGAATTGGATGAGATTCGAGTCCAAAAGTCACCCTATGAGATAGAAATGCTCTGGCTGGCGACTCTTCGAGCTGTAAAGGGACATCAAGCCGCCAAAGAGGTTTTCTTAGGAGGGGAACGTTCAGAGTTGATGATTCACCTGAGCTATCTTTCGACAACCGAGCAGGATGATTCTGAAACCCCCTATAAAAATATCGTTGCTCTAGGAACCGCGGCGTCGGTGTTACATCACCGTGCATATGGTACCCGTCCGATGGCAAAAACTCTTCTGTTGGATGCTGGAGCTAAGGTACGAGGATATGGCTCAGATATTACTCGCACCCATGTAGTGGGCTCCGATAGCTCTGACTTCGGTGTGCTTTTGGAGAGAATGGATCAACTGCAGGGCGCGGTTCTTGATAAGCTTTGTGTAGGAAAAAACTACGAAGAGCTTCACAACGAGACTCACGAGCTGCTCGGCCGCCTTCTTGTTGATCTCCAGTTCGTGAGGTGTTCCGCGGAGGCGGCGGTTGCCGAGGGTATCACGCGCGTCTTTTTTCCCCATGGCTTGGGTCACTCCTTGGGGGTGCAAGTTCATGATGTGGGCTGCAGAAGGGTACCTCCCCGTAAGGACAATGCCTGGCTTCGTAATACGCGCACCATCGAGCCTGCTCAAGTACTTACCATCGAGCCCGGTTGCTACTTTATCGGAGCGCTCCTAGATCCGCTTAAAGCATCATCCTCGGCGGAGATGGTACGTTGGGATCGGGTAGATCCTCTCCGCTCTTATGGGGGTATTCGAATTGAAGATAATATTGTGGTTCGTCAGGGCAACTCTGGACGTCCGTTTCGTAATCTTACTCGTGAGGCGTTTTCGGGTAGTTCGCACCCCCTAGTTTGATCAGCGATTGCCAATGCCATGCTGGACCATCCCGCGGATGACCTAGCAGCTTTTACTTAGGTAGCAGCTTTTACTTAGGTGCCCCAAGTACAGTTGGACCTCCAGTTTCCCTCGATCTTTACTCATAGGAGCTTATCGTTTTTGATTGATGACCCCGTCTGTAGTGTTGACGGGCTTATATGACCCCTATATCTTGGGGCTCTTCGATGGAACGGGCGGATCTGAACCCCGAAGGGAGTGAACTGCGGAGCAGGTGCTGCCGGGTGATAACTTGCCTAAAAAACCGTCGAAACGTCGGTGCTACTTTCGACCGGCACGACAGCTAATCGGAAGCTGGGCGAGATAAGCGCCGAAGGAATGAGGGATACCAATGACGGAGAAGATCACATACAGTGAACGACACGCGACCGACTTGAAGCAATCCAACTATGGTCCTGGAGCTCGATCTTCTTCGCCATTGGAGGGAGTATCTGCCCATATGTCAGCGGCTGAGCCGGTTGCAGAGATTCGGCTAGTCCTTGATACGGATGAGACATCCTCTTCGACGGAGATGCTTACGCTAAGCGCGTTGATTGCCGAAGTCGCGAAGCTTTCAACTGGGCTCCAAGAGGTTTCGCCACCTCGGATTGCACAGCGAGTGTTCCAAGGCCTACATGATGGTTTACCGAGAGGAGAACTTGATAAGTTACTGGTCAAAACCGCGGCAACCCTGGTGATTGAAGAGCCTGAGTATGCTTATTTGGCCGCCCGTTTGCTGCTAGCGCCCCTGTACCGAGATCTCCGTTGTCGAGGTATAGAAAGTTTTACAGATAGTATTGAGACCGCATATACTTGCGGATTGGTGAGTACATCGGTGCGCCGTTTCATCTTGAGCCACCGCGAAGAGCTGGATGCAGCTATAGTTTCACAAAGAGATGAGCTATTTCGATATTTTGGTCTGCAGACGGTGTTGGACCGTTACCTACTACGACATCCGGACACACGTAAACCGCTAGAAGCTCCTCAGCATTTTTTGCTGAGAGTAGCCTGTGGTTTGGCGAAAAACGTGGATGAAGCTATTGAGCTCTACGGGCTCATGTCTCGTCTTGAATACCTGCCTAGCTCACCGACGCTATTCAATTCTGGGACACCTCATAGTCAAATGAGTTCATGCTATTTGCTCGACTCGCCGTCAGATGATCTTGAGTCGATTTATGGTCGGTACACCGATGTGGCGAAGCTGAGCAAATATGCTGGGGGCATAGGTCTTGCGTATCATCGTATTCGTTCTCAAGGATCTTTGATTCGGGGGACAAATGGTTTGTCTAGAGGAATAGTTCCATGGCTGAAGACGCTTGACGCCTCAGTGGCCGCGGTCAACCAAGGTGGACGTAGGAAGGGGGCGTGTTGCGTATATCTTGAGACTTGGCATGCTGATATTTTGGAGTTTCTTGAGCTTAGAGAAAACACCGGTGATGAGGCGCGGCGTACGCATAACCTGAATTTGGCTAACTGGGTTCCGGATCTCTTTATGAAGAGAGTAGAAAGTGGCGAACAATGGTCGTTCTTTGATCCCAAGAAGGTTCCTCAGCTTTCGGATCTTTACGGTGAAGCTTTTGAGCGGGCTTATGAAGAAGCTGAAAGGCGTGACCTTTTTGAAAAGCAGGTGCCGGCAAGAGATCTATATCAAAAAATGATGCGAACTCTGGCTCAGACGGGCAATGGATGGATGACATTTAAGGATGCCTGTAACTTGAAATCGAACCAAACAGGGGAAGAAGGGGTGGTTGTTCATTCTTCGAATCTCTGTACTGAGATAGTTGAAGTTACCTCACAAGACGAAACCGCAGTGTGCAATCTCGGTTCGGTAAATCTTGGGAAGTTTATCAAAAATAAGACGATCGATTATGACCGGCTTCGTCAAACCGTACAGACTGCGGTAAAGTTCCTGGATC
This sequence comes from Myxococcales bacterium, assembly GCA_019634385.1. GTDB lineage: Bacteria > Myxococcota > Kuafuiibacteriia > Kuafuiibacteriales > Kuafuiibacteriaceae > JAHQVK01. The sequence goes on from JAHQVK010000238.1 coordinate 4,393, forward strand.
GGGTGATTGATATCAATTACTATCCAACCGAAGCCGCTGCTGCATCTAATCGTCGGTGGCGCCCGGTGGGGCTTGGGGTCATGGGCTTCCAAGATGTTCTTTTCGAGCTGGGGCTACCTTTTTTGGAGCCACAAGCAATTAAAATAGCGCGGAAGATTCAGCAGGAGATCTATTTTGCGGCGGTTGATACATCCTGCCGTTTGGCGGAACTTTATGGTCCTCATGAGACTTTTCACCAGACCCGAGCGGCTAAAGGAAAATTTCAGTTTGACCTTTGGCCTGGAGTGAAGCCAACAAGTGACAACGAAGATGGTCAACAGCGGTGGGAAGCACTTCGAAAGCGAATGGTTCGCTACGGTCTTCGCAATAGTCTCCTCATAGCTATCGCGCCGACCGCTACTATTGCTTCTATCGCTGGTTGTTTTGAGTGTATAGAGCCTCAAGTTTCTAATCTTTTTAAGCGAGAAACCATGAGCGGCGAATTTCTGCAAATCAATCACTTCCTGGTTCGGGATCTGAAAAATAGGGGCTTATGGACCGATGAAATCCGGCGGGCGATCATGGCGGCAGAAGGCTCGGTGCAAGGGATTGAAGGAATACCTCCGCAGCTACAAGACTTGTATAGGACAGCGTGGGAATTGCCTCAGCGAGCCCTGATCGATCTTGCTGCTGAACGTTCTCCGTTTATTGACCAGAGTCAGTCCTTAAATCTATTTATGGAGACCCCCACCATAGGTAAACTATCATCTATGTATATGTATGCATGGAAACGTGGTCTAAAAACGACTTACTACCTACGATCGCGGCCTGCGACCCGTATACAACAGACCGTGCGGGGGCAAGCTAGCGCATCTTCACAAAAGACGTTTAGTGAGGCCGAGAAATTGGCATGCTCGCTGGAGAACCCAGAGTCTTGCGACGCTTGCCAGTGAATATAGCAACCCCCATTTGCAGTGAGTTGTCACCTTCAAGTCTTCGAATATTCAGATCGCGAGGCGGAGCCGCGCGAAGCACAGGATCTTGCTTGGTCCGAGCGGTTCCTGCTGTACAGCAAAGACTACTTGGTGCTTCTGTAAGGAATCAACAAGTGGTCGCGCAGCGGGGCATAGCCTCGCGTAGAAGCAGGAACTTGGGTTCAACCCAAGTGATTTCTGCTGTAGGAGAGCAAGATGATCTTAAATCCCGGTTTAGATTTGACCCTTCGACCCATGCGGTATCCGTCGTTATATGAGCGGTATCGAGATGCGATCAAGAATACGTGGACGGTCGAAGAGGTTGATTTTTCGGATGATACTGTTGACCTACAGCATCGTGTCCTTCCGGCTGAGAGGCATCTCATCAATCGTTTGGTGGCATTCTTTGCTACCGGAGATTCTATAGTTAGCAATAACCTAGTCCTCAATTTGTACAAACATATCAACTCACCCGAAGGTAGGATGTACTTGTCAAGGCAGCTTTTTGAAGAGGCATTGCATGTACAGTTCTATTTGACCCTCCTGGATACATATATTCCAGAGGAAAATGAGCGAGAAGATGCATTTCGAGCGATCGAGAATATCCCATCTATTCGTAGGAAAGCAGAGTTTTGCTTTAAGTGGATTGGTTCGATTCAACAATTAGATAAGCTTGAGACCAAGGAGCATCGTCGGAAATTTTTATTGAATCTTATCTGTTTCGCCTCATGCATCGAAGGATTATTCTTTTTTGCTGCGTTTGCTTATGTGTATTTCCTTAGAAGCAAGGGACTATTAAATGGTTTAGCGGCTGGGACAAACTGGGTGTTCCGAGACGAGTCTTGCCACATGGCATTCGCATTTGAGGTTGTTTCAATTGTGCGAGGGGAAGAGCCAGACCTCTTTGATAAGAATATGATTGAGGACATTCATCGGATGTTGGCAGAGGCTATCGAGTGCGAGATTCAGTTCGCGGATGATCTTTTGCTTCATGGGGTCCCAGGTCTGACTCGTGAAGATATGCGGCGATATCTTGAGTTTGTGGCTGATCAGCGATTGGAGAACCTCGGACTGGCTCCGAAGTATGGTACCAATAACCCGTTGGAATTTATGGAGCTTCAGAATGTTCAAGAACTGGCAAACTTCTTTGAGCGTCGGGTCTCTGCATATCAAGTGGCCGTGGGAGGGGAGTTTGCCCTTGACGAGAATTTTTAACCTACAGCAGAAATCCCTCGGGGACTGCGCATCGAGGTTTAGCAAAGGGAAGCAGTAGTGGAAAGCTTGGGTCCCGCGCAGCTACTGTTCTGTATTCTGTACGGCGTCTCCATCCATTCCTTTGCCTGAAAGTACTCCTGAGGTTGTTGACTACAACTAGTCTCCCTCCGAAGCTGAAGTTTTTGGTCTTTTACGATCGTTCCATCCGCTGCATATGGGTTGGTGCGCCGGCTGCGACTGGCGGTCCACTCCGCCGATACGGTGCCTCTCTAAGATTTTTATTGGTAAGTAAATAGAAGTTATGGTGAGCAGTTGCAGCATACGCCCTGCTGAACAGTTGCTCACCGCCGGAGTATACCGGATGCATTTCCTGGTTCAGAACTTGACAGTGTTCTGGTCGAGCAGGTCAGAAGTTGATCGAGATCGACTTTTGTTCTAGCGGAGCAGGTCAGAAGTTGATCGAGATCGACTTTTGTTCTAGCGGAGCAGGTCAGAAGTTGATCAAGATCGGTTTTTTGTTCTGGTCGAGCAGGTCAGAAGTTGATCGAGATCGACTTTTGTTCTAGCGGAGCAGGTCAGAAGTTGATCGAGATCGGCTTTTGTTCTAGCG
>JAHQVK010000239.1 GCA_019634385.1 Myxococcales bacterium
AAGTATCTTTTCCGTACAACGCTCCGGATGAAGAGGGCGCATACCGGGCGTATGCAACCGATGAAAGGCGAAGCCGGTCCAGACCTTCCACGGAAAAAGGACCCGCGAAGCGCCTAACTCACTTTTCCGATGGCCTGCTAGAAGTCTCTCCTCGGTCACGTACCGCGTGGTACGCTCGCCTCGTCGTCAGAGCGTATCACGAAAAGCCTGGTTCGATAGCTACACACATGGCCAAATCAACCGGCTGTTAACTCTCGGCCGGTCTCTATAGTACCGTTGGGGATAGTCAGGTGATGTTTTTCGGGGGCTGAACAGAGAAAAGGGGTTGGCGCCTACGCCTAGGAAGCAATTCACGTAAAATGATGGCAGATTGAATGTCTTTTGGAGTGAGTTGTTTGAGGGAGGTGGAGAAACTGGCTTTTTGTTGGGATGCTAATGAGGGCTTTTCATCGGTGTTTCGGCCAATGATCGACTGTGCGACGGCCTCTTTGATCTGTTTTAGATTCTGAGGATGTTCGCTGGCCGCCCGGATAGCAGCGGTCACGATCCATTGGGGCTCAGCTCGAACCGCTTGCCCTCTGGCTAAGATAGGAGCGAGCTTTTTGACCAACGCATCTGAGCCTGGTGAATAGACCAGACCATGGATAGATCGAGGCTCTCGGCCGTCGAGACTTTGATAACGATGCTGATAGAGATTGATGACCAGTTCTTCACCTGCTTCAAGGATATTTTTTACCGGCACAGATAGAATAAACTGTCCGATAGTAGGCCCCCAACTAGGCAGCAATAAGTGGGTGGGATCTTGGTGTTCCTGGTTCCACTCTTGGACAAGGTTTTTGGCCTCAGTGGCAAAACCCATGCGTACAAGTAACCTAGCGCTGAGTAGGACGCGAAGATGCGAAGGAGGATGGGGGCTGAAGTGGCTATTCTCCCCTTCGTGAGCAAGACAGACTTGGTTCGGATCCTCAGGGTTTTTAAAGCAAACAATAAAACTCTTCAGGGCCGAAGGCCCCATCATCATGATTGCAAAGAAGTCAGCAAAAATTTCGGATAGCCAGGCACCATATGGCTCTTTTGGGTCAACCTTAATAGTTCCGTCCGTATTTCCAATGGGGATGCGTCCATTCTGGCTAGGAAGAAAGCGGTCACGGACTTCGTCGGCAAGTCCAGGAGCTCGATGCCAAACTAGATGGCCAATTTCATGGGGTAGAGAGCCCCAACGATATAAATTTTGGCCAAAATCTCGTGGGACAAAGATAAGAGGATATGTATTGGGAAGCAGTCCCATCCAAATCGCTTCTTGCTCGGATTGAGCAAGAGCGCAGATGGGGGCATGACGGGCAAAGGCAAAAGCAGAGCTCTGAGATAGTTGTCGAAAGGGTTTAAGAAACGAGTCTGCAAGTGCCTCTGCGTCTGCGAGGTGGGCACCAACCCTAGCACTCTGCCGCATCCGAAGAAGTTCTTTGATGACGAGTAGCCGTAGATTAGCACGCTCATAATGTTCCCGGGCCTCGTCGGATGGGTATTCTCTGGGGGCCTTATTTGTCGTTTCGCTATCTTGCTGAATCGATGCCTTGAGTGCCTCACCTAAAATACGAGTGTGCTTAGGGAGTTTAGCGATACGCTGAATGAGCTCCGCTGCTTGTTGCTGGATATTCTGAATCTGCTGGGGTTCGATTGGAGACATCGGAGGTGGTGACGTCTCTTCGGGCGGAGCTGAAGAAGATGGTTGGGATTCGGATGTATCTTTATTTTTGCTTGAACGGATAAGCAGCTGGACCAGAAAAAAGGTTACGGCGATGGCCAGTTTAACTAAAGAATCAGCATCCATGATAAATCTCCAGCGTCAATCTTGTTTAGGAGGGGGTGAAACGCGCTTGGACGGTTGCCTTAGCGCTAAGGGCGGGCCTAGGACTTCAGACAATAGGATCTGACGGGCGAAGCGCCGGGGGGATTGGGTCCAATATGTGTAGAAATTGGCCAATCGTGGTGTGCTATTAGTCTGTGGCGAAGACGGTGGGACTTTTTTGCTCATTGTTTTGAACTACTCGTTACCAGAGTTGTCATCGTCACCCATTTTTGAGATGCTCGAGCGCATATCGGTGTCAGCGACAATATTTCTAAGATTGTAGTAATCCATGGCGCCCAGTTTGCCGGAGCGGAGAGCTTCAGCTAAAGCCATGGGTACCAATGCCTCAGCTTCTTGTACTTTAGCTCGTGCGTCTTGAAACTTAGCTCGCATCTCTTGCTCTTCAGCTACCGCCATGGCTCGTCGACTTTCTGCACGGGCCTGAGCAATATTTTTATCAGCCTCTGCTTGGTCAATCTGCAGTTTTGCCCCAATATTTGCCCCCACATCCACGTCAGCGATGTCTATAGAAAGGATCTCGAATGCGGTGCCGGCATCAAGACCTTTACTCATCACTGTTTTAGATATGAGATCTGGGTTCTCTAAGACTGATTTATGAGACTTAGAGGAGCCGATGGTGGAGACAATACCTTCGCCTACCCGAGCCAGGATGGTGTCTTCACCCGCCCCACCAACGAGGCGTTCGATATTGGCACGTACGGTCACTCGGCTCAGGGCCATAAGTTGGATACCATCTTGCGCCACGGCGGCTACTTTGGGGGTCTGAATAACTTTGGGATTTACACTCATGCGAACCGCGTCGAGTACGTTGCGTCCAGCAAGATCAATAGCTGCGGCGCGGTCAAATTCTAGCTCAATGCCCGCGTTGTTTGCGGAAATGAGTGCGAAGACGACGTTATCTATATTTCCGCCAGCGAGATAATGGGCTTCCAGTTTCTCAACAGAAATGTTGAGGCCAGCCTTCACCGCGCTAATGCGAGGGTTAACAATTGCTGAGGGAGATACGCGCCGAAGACGCATCGCGATCATTTGAAAGATGCCAACGCCAGCGCCTGAGGACATAGCAGCAATCCAAAGGCCTACGGGGACAAAATAGAAAAATAAGAAGGTGGCTACGAACGCAGCCGTCACCACAGCGAGAGTCACAATATCCATGTTTAGGGATCCCTATGCTTGAGTTTTTTCGACGATGATGGTCATGCCTGAAGTGCTTACTACCTGGACCGAGCCGCCTTTGTTGATATACTCGTGACGACTGGAAACGTCGAGGATGTCATCATCAATTCGTGCTTTTCCTGACGGGCGCAAGTCGGTGATTGCAACACCCATTTTGCCCAGATAGTTACGACGTTTCTCTTGTTTGGCATAAACGCTACTGTTCTTGGCGCCTTGTCCCACCTCCTCGTGAAGAACAAGGGCCTGAGTAAATCGACTTGGGATGAAACGAAAGACAACGAGCATGAGCCCGATAGATACGGCAAGCGAGACGAATACGGTCTGGATAGCCTCACTCATACGACCGGTTTCCCAGGAAATATCGAGAGGCAAGCCTATCAGTGCCATCACCATGCTTGCGCTCATCAGTCCTAAACCAATGACACCCAACACGCCGAACCCAGGGGTGATAAATATCTCTGCCGCGAGAAAGCCGATACCCAACAGGCATAATACAACCTCTTCCCAGCCCGCTAAGTGTACCACCATGTGTCCACCAAAAAAAAGAGAGAGGAACGCGATGCCAACACCTCCCGCCAGTCCGATACCAGGGCTGTACAGTTCTGCGGCGAGGGCGAGCAGGCCCAAAGACATGAGGGCCCCGCTAACTTCTGGTCGAGTGAGAAAGCGAACAAATCGCTCAGCCCAGTTGATATTTGGCGTTATACGTTGAGCTTTGGTTAGTCCAAGCGCGTCAAGAAGTTCGTCTAAGGAGTGGTATTGACCGACAGCGATGCCCGTTTCAAGAGCTTGCTGAGTACTGAGGGTGAGAAGCTGTCCTTTTGGGGAAATACCATCCACCTCAATCTCTTTGTCCACCATCGCCTCCGCAATCTCTGGTGGACGTCCTTTAGCTTCCGCAGTGGCGCGCATTTCTGCCCGCATGTAGCTCATGAACTTTTCGCCTACGGCTTCTGCCTCCCCTTGCTTTACCTGAATGGGTGTCGCCGCTCCCATACTACCGCCAGAGTTGAAGACGATCTGATCCGTAGCGAGAGCGATGAGGGCTCCAGCGCTGATCGCTCTGCGATCGACATAAGCAACCGATGGGATGGTCAGTTTGAGCAACTGATCACGAATTTGCACCGCGGCATCAACCCTACCACCGAAGGTGTTGATGTTTACGACAACCGCACTTGCTGCCGGGTATTCGGCGATGGCGCGTTCCATAAATGGTACCAGCCCCAGATCAATGGGGCCATTAATGGGGATGATAAGCACGGTTTTGCCTTCGCCGCCCGACGAGTCGACAACGGTGAGCTGGGCCTTAGAGGTGAGTGAAGGATGGTAACCCTTTCGGTTGGCTGCCGCCGTACTAGTAGCGGAGGTGGAGCTGGCAACAGTACTTGTCGCGGACGCTACTAGGGCCTTGGGGGTAGGGCTGGAATGGGATGTTGATGTTGCCGTTATGGGCGCGGGCTGAGCGAGAACGGAAGAAGCGGCAAAAAAAAGGGCAATGATTAGCGATACGGGGTGGGTGACAATGGTGTGGGTGCGCATAACAATGCTCGATATGTGAGGGTCTCTCGTCCTGGAACGCAGGTCAATCCTATGAGACCGGGCAACTGCAAGGTCGTTGGCAGTAGAAATTGGTATGATGGCTCAAAGTAAGTCATTATCAGTTTGAGTGAGCCGAGGTGCTATGCAAGAAGCAGTCTATCATATTTAATGATTCTAGCGATATGGTAAGTGATTTTCGCGGCAGTTCCGACTTTTGGGTCAAACCTCCAACTGAATCGCCGGTGAGGAAAGCTTTGTCGTTGGGGACGCCAGACGGTGAATCTCCGCAGTCGGGGGTGAATGTTCCGCCCCCGTCAGAGCCGCCTGCTCATCGATTGTTGCTCGAACTGGAGCAGGTGCCGGGCGTCGCTGAACAAGATATGTTCTCAGAGTTGCCTAGCCAGACCTCATCGGCGGCAAAAGATATTGCGTCTGCGAAGATTGAGATGCCCCCTTACATGTCTCCTCAGGGACACGTCATGTCATGGTGGCCAGATGCGATATGGTATGCCAGCTTAGGCTTGTTTGCGATCACGCTATTGTTCGTTGCATATCAATTCGCGATTGAGGCGCCGGTGCCTGAGGTTCGGGTTGGCGCTGCCTTGGTCGCGAAACGAGCGCGGGTACAGCGAGCTATGTTTGCTTTGGAGCAGGGGCATCGATTCGCAAAAGCTGGCAATGAAGAACGGGCGATCAGCGCGTATCGAGAAGCTCTGAAGGAACAACCAGCATTGCCTGCTGCCGAACGAGGTCTGGCGATCATGCTCACGCGAACCGGGCAAAAGGTGGGTGCCACACAACACTACGAGCGGTACCTAAAGCTTGCTCCTGATGCCAAGGATGCGAAACGAGTGAAACGTATCCTGGCTCGATGGCGATCGGAATGGGCCCGCTGAGTCTCCATTACTCGACCCGGCGGTCATTCACCCTACATAGCGGGCCGTTTTCTGGTTTAACCAGTTCGTCGAGCAGGACGGTGGCGTAAGCCCCGGAGGGTAGGACAAATTCTGCGCGATATGCGCAGATAGAGTCGTTGGTGAGGTCTCTGATTGGAGTGAGTTGTGCTCCAGGATCGAGGGGGAAGCGTAGAGGTCGCCGGGCACCAACGCCTAATCGGCTGATCCATGCTTCAGATAGGGAACATTGCTGCAGAGCCAGTTGCTCGAGCTCAGCTGCAATGCCCGTGCTTCCGGCCGGCGGTTTTCTTCCTGGTAAACTCCCAGTTGGAGAAATTTCTAAGGCATCTATTCGGGGCTGCTCCAGGCGGGGATCCTCTGCTAGAAATTGTCCGCCAGAGACGTGCTTCACCATACGGTCACCGGCAAGAGCGGTGGTAAACAACCCGGTTTGGATTCGGAGCTTGAGGAGTTGATTAAATATCTCTGACTGCAGGGAAGATAAAAGTAAGCTCCACAGACGGCGATCTCGAGGTTTTCTGGCCTGCCCATTGAGTATTGCACGAGCTTGGTGGGGGTTTTGCCCGTTGATGCCAAACCGTTGGGGTCCAAAGGCGTTGGGTACACCGGTGATTTGGAGGCGGTGCAAAGTTTCTAATGCTCTTTGAAACCCGCCAGGAGGCACATTCCGGATAGTGATGGCAAAACGGTTGTGAGCCACATGGCCTTTTCGGAGCTTATGGTTGTGCCGTACCGCCCGCAAGAGTTCTAACTGCTCTCCGTAGGAGGCTTGTTGCTCGGTGGCGAGTGAAGACGGCGAGGGGATCGGGCGGTCTTCGGGCCATGGAAGGCTGATCCACTGTATGGCTTGTGCATGGCGATCCTTGAGGCCCGCGAGGCCTGCTTCGGGGGGAAGACGGTCCCTGGCACCAATGACGCCTAAGGCACGAGCAACAGTCACAGCCGCTTGTAAGGAGTCCATGCGAAGTTTTCGTACCTTGAAGAAAACGTGCTGCCCTTGGCCCGAAGGGGAATATGGGAGAACTTCTTCTACATCGAAGTCCTTGGGATTACTAAGTAATTGGCCGCCTGATCCCGGCCAGTTTGCGGTTAATCTGTGCACACTAAACAATCCATCCGGTCTTCTGCAAAGTTGGTCCAAGTCTGTACAATCATCAGGTCGAAATGTTCCATACTTCGATGGCGCGCCCATACTCGATATGGGGTAGTCACGGACCGGAGGGTAGGGGTGGTGGAACAATCGAAAGGAGAATCATGGGAATTCTAAGTCGTATCTCCAAAGTCCTCGAATCTAACGTCAACGCTTTGGTCGAACGCGCAGAAAATCCGGCCAAAATGCTGGACCAAGCCATAGAGGACATGAAGAAGGGGCAGCGGGATGCCCGTGACGCGATCATTGAGGCTAAAACCCAAAAACGCCTTCTCGAACGCAAGCGGGACAAAGCGTTTGCCGAAGTTGATGCTTGTGAGCAACGGGCGATTCAGGCTCTTCAGGCGGATTATGAAGATAAAGCTCGGCGATATTTGGAACTCAAGCTGGCGGCTGAGCAGCGAGCCCATGCTGAAGATGCGGCTATCGAAGAGCAAGATAGACAGATAGAGCAGCTGGTGAGCGCGGAGCGTGAGCTTGAACAACGACTGGCTCAAATGCCGGCAAGACGAGCCGCATTACTGGCTCGACAATCGGCTGCCCAAGCCCGTGGAGCAAAGGTAGGTGCGGCCAGCAAAGCACAAAGTTCAGTGGCTGCTGCCATAGAAGCTTTTGACCGGATGGAAGAGAAAGTTATCCGAGCGGAGGTTGAGGCGGAGGTGGTGACGGAGGAGACAGGTCCTTCTTCACCGGAACTGATGTTGCCATCAACGACCGATGCAGATCGGGCGCTAAAGGCGTTGAAGAGCAAGCTTCGTGGGCAACTTCCTGCTCGGGCTGAGGCAGGAGGTGAAGCGGTTGAAGATGATGATGAGCTTGCTTCTATGGAGGTCGTTTCAGAGCCCGCGGCGAGTGCGGAGGAAGTGGAGGATTCGTTGGCGGCTCTCAAAGCTAAGCTGGGTGGTTAAATCTTGCGTGGTCAGATGAGGCTATCGGCCTTGGTCTTTTGTGGTTTGGATCCTACCTTAACGGGGTGCATCCCTCAGAAGCTACCGGGAGTCGAATTGTAGTAGAAAAAGACAAGGTAATACACGTGGATACATCAGCGCTACCTGATGTATCACCGGGACCGCTCCCATCGTTGGGACCAGAATCTGCACCGGCAGTCGAGAGCATAGCGGCGAGGGATGCGGCTCATTTTTTTGCACTACTTCTCAAGGGTATTAAAAGTATCAATCTCTATCGTCATGCAGAAGAGCGTTTTACCGAGTTTATTTCTCCTGCCCACACGGCCTTGGCCCGCTTTCTACATAAATATAAGTCGCTACCGCTGAGACTGAGTCCTTATATGCTCCAGTATAAGGGCTCCCCTGTTTATCATGAAAAGAGCAAAGAAAATTTAACCTATAAACTCTACCGAGATGGCATGCGGTATGTTGTTTTTCGAACGGGTATTTCAAGAGGCGAATTGTTAAGGTTTTCGATACTATCTTCGGGTACATATTCCGAACGAGAGCTTTTGCGGGAGGATATGGTTACCCGCTTTTGGAAAGAAGATTTTGATTGTATTGACCAAATTGTTGTAGACGGGTTTGGTTTTGGGGAGCTGTCCGACGATGAGGTTCAGTTGGAGGTTGAGAAAATAATTGGTTATCTCCGTGCACAACTTTCCTCCAAATCCCAAGATACCACCCGGTTTGCGAGATTTTCTCTCCAAGATTTGATCTTGGAACTAACCGAAGTAGAGCAGATTAGAGGAGGTATTGTCACTGGTCGTCCGGCTTCACCACAGGATCGAGCTCGTATTCAGGATGAGCTCCTTGGTGAAGAGCAAAACTCGATACTCTCCAAAGTGGTAACAATTGTCTTTCAAGTATTGGAAGTTGAGGCGGAGGAGAAGGATTATTCGATGCTTATGGAGGTGCTAGTGCAACTCCTAGATCTATATTTAGTTTCGGACGACTTGTGTGGTGTAATACATCTATCGAAGTGTTTTGCTTTTCTGGCAGACAAGCCACTACCTTTTGAGCGGCGACAGAGCATCAAACACATGCATTCGGAGTTCTTGAGCCGTATGGTTGAGCCTCAACGACTAAGCCAGATTGGCCAGTATCTACAACTTTCGCGAGATATTGATGTGCATGCTACCAAATCATATCTTTTGTTTTGTAGGGAAAATGAGATAGATATCCTGCTGGATATGTTGGTGCAGAATGAACGAAAAGAAGCAAAAAGAGTAATTATTGATACTTTGGTTAGAGTGGGTAAAGATAAGATAGATGTATTTGCTGCTCGCTTAGGTGACCCGTCATCAGTTGTTGTGAGAGATATGCTTACGATAATATTTGAGATAAATCCGCCAAACAAATTGGCTTTAGTGTCTCAGTGTTATTCACACCCGAGTGTAATGATTCGACTAGAAGCACTTAAGGCGATGACTTTGGACCACAGTAGAGAGAGTCTACAGTACATTCAAAAGGCGTTTAATGATGAAAATACTCAAATCCGAATGGGTGCGCTACGAGCTCTATCAAAACGCTCACCTGTAGTGGCTTCTCAGCAGTTTATTTTGATTATGAAGGGGAGTCGTTTTTTTGGGCGAGAGGTCCGGGAGCGAAACGCGGTTGTGGTTGCACTTGGAGAAACACGTACTCCGGAAGCACTCGAATATCTCAGCGGGCTATTCAGCCCAAAAGCGAGTCTTTTTAATAGAAGCAGACAAAATGAACTAAAGATGCTGGCGGTTATTGGCCTTCAAGCCATGCGTACCTTGGAGGCGTTCCATGCGGTCAACGGACAAATACAAAACCGCTCGCATTCGATCGAAGTATTAAAAGCCTGTCAACGTGCCGCCCACCGCATCAAAGACTACCTCGAGAAGGAGCACAATTGTGGTTAGAAATAATGTAACTAGGACTCAACTAGATATAGATGCTAGCAAGGCTCATCTCCGGATGCTTGTAGAAAAGCTTCGGTAGTAAGTTCTAGTTTTTTCCCAAAGGTCTTCAACTGGCCGCAACGTATAGCAAATTTAAATGAAGCGACAGAATCTTGGACTCGGTCCAAACGAATTCTGCTGTAATGGAGATCGTGAGATGCACCCTCATCAGCCTCGTCATAGGAGCTCTTCCCGCTCTCGTCCAGAGACTATCCCTGATCGTAAGTTGTCCGACACAGAGACTCTCGACCTTTCAGTCCTTAAGTACTCTGAAAAGAATCAGTCGCTTGGCCGTAAATTGGTCTCCACCTTGTATATGCTGATCCGAAATGTGAAAATCTATTCATCGGACAACGCCATCTTCTTAAAGCCGATCGAAACTTTTCGAGAGGCTATCAATCGGCTTATCGCTAGTGAAGGCGGACTGCAACTCCAAGCAATAGATACATCAGTATATATAAATGATCTCCGGATCCGATTCGATTTTTCCGCGCTGGAGTCAGTACAGTATCTAACGAAAGAGTTTGAAAGACTAGATTTGGGTGGTTTTACGGCGGTGCGGACCATTACCTCTCAAGAGATAAGGGAGTTTCTAGATCGCTTTGGCGCTAATGAACTGTATGACGAGCAAGAAGAGGCGGAGGGCGTACCAGCCCTTAAGCTTGCGCGTTATGCGGAGGTAAAGAAACTTATTGATAAGTTGGAGTCAGAGCCAGACGTAGAGCAGAAAATTGATCGAAAAAAATATTTGCTGACAGTGTATGCTCGGACCATATTTTTTATGCGAACATATATTGATCAACTAAAGAAGAGGCGTGAGCCTTTACCATTTGCGCGCGCTGCTCGTTTGGTTCAAGAACTGGTTGATCTATGCTTTGGGGTCCGGACCCATTTTTTAGGGGTAACGACGCTGCGATCCGATAGTGAGTATTGGCCTTATCATGCGGTTAACACCGCCTTGTTGGCGGTCGTTTTCGGGCAGGAGCTTGGCCTGGACAAGCGTCAACTCCACGAGTTGGGCATGGTGGCGCTCTTTTTGAATGTCGGATTGGTGGACGTACCCGAAGCCGTTTTGGAAAGCCGGGGACTGCTGACGGAGATTGAGCGAGATCTAGTCGATCGACATCCGTTGCGGACAGTACGACGCATATTGGCCTCGCGAGGATTAGATAAGACAAGTATGCTGCGGATGGTTGCAACATATGAAAGCCGGATAGATATGGCGATCCCTCGTCGAAGTGCTAGTGGCGCAGTAGAATTGGTTGTGCCGAAGACGAAAATCGGGGTTTTTGGACGAATTCTTGCTATCTGCGATACATACGATGCATTGACCTCCAAGCGTCCATTCCGAGATGCGTATGGGCCAGAAGTTGCGTTGGCTCTTATGGCACATGAGCTTCGATATCGATTCGATCCCGACCTGCTGCGGATATTTATGAAGGTGATGGCTATTCAGCCACTGAAAATCATGGGTAACAGGGCAGCCACCATACGGATCGCCTGAGTTCTTCGTAGTCGTCTGAGTTCTTCGGTTTGTTAGGCTCCAGGTAAACCATTGGTGTTCTGAACGTCGATCTTTTACATACTGTCCTAAGGATGGTTGCTTGACCCGCTCAATAGGATGCTAAGATACGTTCTGTGAATTGGCATGCAGCTGTGGTTCATTTCCCTATCGGTCTCGCTTTGATTTGGCCGCTGATTGACGGGATTGGGCTTATAACTCGTCAGCCGATGGTGTCCCGCACAGCGCTAGGGTTGATGCTGACTGCGATGATCACCAGCTTGGTGGCAACAGCTACCGGTCAGATGGAGTTTGATCAGGCTGTGGCGGCTGGGTTTGAGGCGGAGCTTCTCAATCAACACGCGAGCTATGGGTCGATGGTACCTTGGGTGCTTATGGCGGTGAGCGCGGTGCGTTTGTGGTTACCAGGGCAAATCGGCGGAATTGGGCCCTGGCTAGGCGTTTTGTTTGGCATGGTGAGTTGGTGGTTGATTGTCCACGTAGGACATACTGGCGGCGTATTGGTCTATGAGTGGGGCGTTGGGATTGCTGCACCGACATCTCACAATCTTGGGCCGTCATAGATCGGGATTTGGTGTGTTCGAAGCTCTTTGTGAGGGATGTAAGAGGTGTTGGCGAGCTAGTGATATTCGTAGTGCTGTCAGATTGAAGACGGCAAGAATAATGCAGATTCCGTAGAAGACGGGTTGAGACACCGGGGTAGAGCCCAGACCAACGGAGCCATCTCGAGCGTAGATAAGGGTTCCGAGAACGCCGAGGCCACCGATCATGACCAGCCCTAATGCGGAACCCACCGTCCGATGGATGCGGCTTACTATCACAGTGACCACTACCGAGCTGAGCAAGACGACTCGGAAGTTCTCAAGTAGGAAATCTAGCATCGGTGCTATCCGAGCACGTAAACCCGATGGTCGTCTACTGACCCCAGGTTGTGGAGATGTGGATTCAATGGGTGCCCGGGGGATGTCGTTGGGGTAGGATGCAACTGGTGAAGAGTATTCGAAAGGAGTTAGGTCTTCCGCAGGCACCTCGAGATCGCCTCATTTTTGCCCTGGATGTGGACCACCTCGATGAGGCTGAGCGTTTGGTGAAAGAACTCAGCCCTCACGTGGGTATGTTCAAAGTTGGCTCTCGATTGTTCACGAGCGCGGGTTCTCTTGTGGTGGATTTGGTCCACGGGATGGGTTCAAGCGTTTTTCTAGATTTTAAGTTTCACGATATCCCCGAACAAATTGCGGGCGCGGCAAGGGAAATAGCTCGGCAACGAGCTCGGCTATTTACGGTCCACGCTTTGGGCGGGCCGAAGATGATCGAGGCCGTCACCCGCAGCTTACGTTCCATGACCCTCATTCCGGGGGTGTCACCGCCGGTGTGTTGCGCAGTGACGATCCTGACCTCTCACTCCCAGGAAGAGCTTAAGCTCCTGGGTTTTAACGATTCGATCCTAAGTTACGCCCAGCGTTTAGCTAAGATGGCCGTCACGGCAGGGGCGGGGGGCGTGGTGTGCTCTGGTCACGAGCTTAGTAGTCTTCGATCCATTCTTCCTACGAGCACTCTCTACGTGGTGCCTGGTATCAGAGGTCCCTCCGATGAGCATGCGGATCAGGTGAGAGTCATGACTGCAGGTAAAGCGGTTCAAGCTGGTGCTACGTGGGTGGTTGTGGGGAGGCCGATTCGAGATGCTCGTGAACCAGCCAGCATTGCTCAGCAAATTGTGGAAGAAATCGCTGAGGCTGAGGCGAATGAGCAGACGTAGGTCATTTTCTGAGGCCGCACCCTCGGTGAAAAGAAAGCAGCTTCGAACGGCCCCAGAGGTCTCCTTCGACCCTGATGGAACGGATACTCCTCCTGATGGGACATCCCACGGTCACTGGTTGCACGGCGTGAGGCCCGTTCTCGAGGCCTTGGAGGAGGGCGCCCAGGTATCGAGAGTATGGTTGGCTCGTGATGCGGGAGGAACAACGCAAAGGATTGAGCAATAT
Organism: Myxococcales bacterium; assembly: GCA_019634385.1. Lineage (GTDB taxonomy): Bacteria > Myxococcota > Kuafuiibacteriia > Kuafuiibacteriales > Kuafuiibacteriaceae > JAHQVK01. Next base: position 13,035 of record JAHQVK010000239.1, read on the forward strand.
GCGAGAAATGGGGGCATTCCGGTAAAGGTAGTGCCCAAAGAGGCGCTGGATCGAAAAGTAGGTCAAGGCGTGCGACACCAGGGGGTCGTGGCTGAGCGCACGGTGGCTTTTACGTTGATTGCGCTCGAAGAGCTGGTGGCTCGGGCCATCAAGCAGAAGCCCCCACTGATCTTGTTACTGGATGGCATCATGGATCCGGGCAACCTTGGTGCGATTTTGCGGTCTGCTCATGTCATGGGAGCCTCTGGAGTGGTTTTGCCACAGGATCGGATCGCACCGTTGGGCCCGGTGGCGATGAAGACCTCTGCAGGGACGGCTATCCATGTGCCCATAGCGAGGGTGGTTAATCTAAAATACGCCTTGGAGCCGCTGACTGAGGCTGGCTTTTGGACGGCAGCGGCGGTCATGGACGGTCAGCCGCTGTCTCAGTGTGACTTGGACCGGCCCATTGCGCTGGTGATTGGCAACGAGGAGAAGGGCGTACGACCCAGTTTGGCACGCAAGTGCGATATTCGTCTGACTATCCCGATGCGGGCTCAAGCGGATAGCCTCAACGTGTCGGTAGCATCTGGGATTCTGATTTATGAAATTCTCCGCCAGCGCAGGGAAACCAGTTGACAGTACGACCGACCGCACCTAGAAACCGCATCCCGCCGACGGGAAGCGCGCTGGTGTAGCTCAATTGGTAGAGCGTCTGCTTTGTAAGCAGGTGGTTGTTGGTTCAAGTCCGATCGCCAGCTTCTCTTCTTGCCTTGGGCAGGCTGATGGGTAATGTGCTGGCGCGCAGTTATACGGCAATAGATTACATAACGGAGGGATGCCCGAGTGGCCAAAGGGATCAGGCTGTAAACCTGACGGCGTACGTCTTCGAAGGTTCGAATCCTTCTCCCTCCACTTGCCTAATGTGATAATTGTATTGCACTAGGTTGTGCCTTGAAAATCAGAACGGCGATTGGTTCGCCGAGGCTGCGGGTGTAGCTCAGTTGGTAGAGCGTCAGCCTTCCAAGCTGAATGTCGCGAGTTCGAATCTCGTCGCCCGCTTACGCCTACATAGCTCAGTCGGTAGAGCACTTCCTTGGTAAGGAAGAGGTCACCAGTTCGAGTCTGGTTGTAGGCTAGGCGTAACTCTATGTTAGGGTAGTAGCTCCAATTGGTAGAGCAGCGGTTTCCAAAACCGCCTGTTGGGGGTTCGAGTCCCTCCTACCCTGAACTGAGCCGTAGGCAGCTATATCTACGTTCTGGCTGCGTGAGCCTCGGAGGCGGTGATGAATAGCATTCGGCGATATATTATCTTTAGTTTTCTAGGCTTTGCGTTTCTCCTGTGGGTGACGCTTGCCAAGCTTTTAAGCTCGGTAGCCTACCTGTCTGACTTTCCTGATCCGGCGCTTATCGGTACGCAGTTTACCGCCACAACCCTCATTGGTTTTGTGGCTGCTGTGCTCGCTACCATGTATGCGTACGGCCGGTCTGATATTCAGCAATTTTCCCACGACGTGATTGAAGAACTCATGAAAGTGGCTTGGCCGGACTGGCGGACCACTCGCTCCGCTACAGTTGTTGTGATTATCACGACGTTCGTAGTGGCCATTCTGCTTGGATTCTTTGATCTTGCTTGGGCAGAATTTACCGGTATTATCTACGCGCCGCGCGGATAACTCGTGCGTTGAGAAGTGGCGGCACCGTCTTTCCGCATCCTAAGCATCGTTTGCTTCCCGTTCCTTGCAACCTGCGCTAGTCCTCCGCGCTAGATTTCAATGCTGGCATAGCGTTGAGTCGGAGACCGAACGTGCCTGTGGAAGAGCAACAGCTATATTTCTCCGCTTGTGAACCTGGTGATGACGAGCGTGTCGTACTTTTGAGCGCGGCATCAACCGCTGATGATGACGAGGTTTCTTCTCCTCAAGAGGATGAAGAAGAAACCTCGGACCACCTCGATGACAATGACGCGGACCCCGATCAAGAAGACATTCCGGAAGAAGAGGGCGCTGAAGGGGAGGTAGATGCCAAGGAAGGGGCAGAGGATGCGCCGGAGGGAGAGGATGATTCTTCGGGAGAGGCAGCGAATGTCACAGACCCGGTAGAACCTGAGAATCCAAACTTCAAATGGTATGCGGTGCATACCTATTCAAATTTTGAAGAGAAGGCGAAGAACAGTCTCCTTGAGAAAGCTAAATTGGACGGTATGGACCATTTCTTTGGGGAAATTCTGGTACCGATTGAAGAGATTACCGAGTTGGTCGGAGGAAAGAGGCGCACGACCAGAAAGCGCTATTTCCCTGGGTACATGTTCGTCCAGATGGAGCTGAACGATAATACCTGGCACCTGGTGAATGATACGCCAAAAGTCACTGGTTTCGTGGGAGATAACCGGAAACCCACCCCTCTCCGTAAACGGGAAGTCGCCAAGCTCACTCAACAGGTTACCGAAGCGGCTACCGTCGAAAAGAAGCCTCGGGTGGTCTACGTCGATGGCGAAACGGTGAAGGTGGCAGAAGGTCACTCTTTTGCCGGATTTAGTGGCGTCATCGAAGAAGTGAAAGAAGAGCAACAGAAGCTGCGGGTTTTGGTGTCAATCTTCGGGAGACCCACGCCGATCGAACTGAACTTTGACCAAGTTGAGAAGATTCTTAAGTAGACCTATTGGTGCTTTTTCTGTAAGGACCCCAACCCCGGCGCCGGGCGCCAACGGAGATCAAACATGGCAAAGAAGATGATGGCAAAGATCAAGTTGCAGGTGCCCGCGGGTAAGGCCAACCCCGCGCCTCCGGTAGGCCCCTCACTTGGTCAGCACGGCGTCAACATTATGGAATTCTGCAAGCAGTTCAATGCTCGCACCCAAGAGCAGGCAAAAGAAAGTTTGCTGATCCCTGTTGAAATTACGGTGTACCAAGACCGTAGTTTCTCCTTTATCACCAAGTCTCCTCCTGCCTCCGTTTTGATCAAAAAGGCAGTGGGGCTTCATTTGAATAAGAAGCCCTCATCGGGTTCAAAGGAACCTGGCAAGGTTAAAGTAGGAAAGATTACCTGGCAGCAGTGCAAGGACATTGCGCAGGTTAAACTCGACGATATGAATGCGGATAACGTGGACCATGCGATGCATACGATCGCGGGTACAGCCCGGTCTATGGGTATCGACGTCGTCGACTGAGACTGAACTGGTGAGTAGGAGACGTCGTTGGGATGTCGTTAGGACTACGAGGAACTTATGAAAAAGTTTGGAAAGAAGTATCGCGCGGTTGCCGAGCATATCGAGCCGAAGAAGCGATACGGTGTCAGAGAAGCCTGTGAAGTGGTTAAGAAGACCGCCCGAGCGAAGTTCGACGAGACCGTTGATGTGGCGGTGAAGCTGGGTGTTGATCCTCGCCATGCGGACCAGATGATTCGTGGAGCGGTTGTTTTGCCCGCAGGTACCGGCAAGATCAAACGGGTCGCTGTGTTCTGCCGAGGCGAAAAGCAGCAGGACGCTCGAGAGGCGGGCGCGGATATTGTGGGCGCTGAGGATCTGGTTGAGCAGGTCCAGGGGGGCTTCTTAGATTTTGATGTTGTGGTTGCTTCGCCGGACATGATGGCGCTAGTGGGCCGTTTGGGTCGAGTCCTTGGGCCGCGAGGCCTGATGCCGAATCCCAAGACTGGAACGGTTACCCCCGATGTTGCCAAAGCGGTAGCGGAGGCCAAAGGGGGGAAAATCGGGTATCGGACGGAACGTACCGGTATTGTCCATGCTCCCATCGGAAAAGTTTCTTTTACGGTAGACGATCTGGAAAGCAACCTCGGCACGATTCTTGAGGCTTTGCTCCGGGCCAAGCCCGCCACCGCAAAGGGTACTTATATGCAGTCGATCACTATCAGCACAACCATGGGTCCTGGCGTTCGTATCGAACCAGGAAGTGTGGGCTGATAGATTACGAAGAGGGTATTGAGCTCCTCCAGATTGGGGTTCATGCCGACCTATCCAAGACAGCGGGTGATGCACGGTTGGCGTCTTAATTTCCCGCCGAGATGGGGACCGTCTCCGAACCCGTCGGATTCGGCCTCTTGGAAGGTCTGAATGAAGCGGGAAAGGAGGTGTGTCCTATGGGCATGAGCCGACAGGCCAAAGAAGAAGCCGTCACCATCCTCGCCGATCGCCTAGATCGAGCAAAAGGTGGTTTTGTGGCGAGCTTTGTCGGTCTTAACGTGGCTTCGGTTGATGAGATTCGATCGGAACTACGTAAAGCTGATGTTGAGTACAAGGTCGTCAAGAACACCCTCATGAAGCGAGCGTTGACTGGGCGAGCGATCGAAGGCCTCGGGCCAGCTTTCGTTGGGCCAACAGCCATCGCTTTCACGTACTCCGACGAAGTTGGGAAGCTGGGCAAAGCTTTCAAAGAACTCGTTAAGAAGTACGAGAAATTGGAAGTCAAAGCCGCGTTTATCGAGGACGAGATCCTTGCTGGTGACGTGGTCGAGACCATGGCTTCGCTGCCAACCTTGGACGAAGCCCGCGCCCAATTGCTTGGGGTGATCAACGCGCCAGCAGCCAAGCTGCTTGCGCAGATCAACGCGCCGGCCTCGAACCTCGTGGGGGTTATCAAGGCCAAGGAAGAGAAGGACAAGGAAGTGGCCTGAGTCCGCAGTCTTCCTGCGTTGGTTTGACCCTTTGAATAGGGGTCCACGAGTCAGTGAGCCTCGGGGAGGGGTACTCTTTGGAGCAACATTGGATGGCTCCTTAGGCCTGCAACTCCCAAATGAGTCTCGCGGGTGACGATACTGAACAAACGCCGTGTATGCGGCGAGAATATAGGAGCTTAGTAGCAATGGCTGATCTGGAAAAGTTGATCGATGATCTCTCCGCACTCACCGTGGTGGAGGCTGCGGACCTGGTAAAGAAACTGGAAGATAAATGGGACGTCAAAGCCGCTTCTGGTGGGGGCATGATGATGATGGCCCCCGGAGGCGGTGGCGGCGCGGAAGCGGCCGTGGAGCAAACGGAATTTGATGTGATCCTCAAGGCTGCTGGCGGCGAGAAGATCAAAGTCATCAAGGAAGTCCGGGGTATCACTGGCCTCGGTCTTAAAGAAGCTAAAGCCTTGGTGGACGGCGCTCCTAAACCTCTCAAGGAAGGGGTGGAGAAGGCAGAAGCTGATAGCATCAAAGAAGCCCTCGAGAAGGTGGGCGCTGAGGTTGAGATCAAATAGCTTCACTCTGAGGCTCGGCATTCGGTGAGGGATGCCGAGCCTTTCTGATCCCTCAAAAGCTTTACTGAGCGAGGCGATGTGCGCCACGCAAAGTCAACTTATTGGGGTGGTTCACCGGGGTGCGAATACCGCATACTGGTTGTAATTTATGAAAATTGGGCGGTTGAGCACTTAAAGCTGTTGACTTCGGTCGTGCATCTGTACATGTCGGGCTCCACTCCCGTCATAAAAAGGACGCCAACAGTCGTTCTCGAAAGAGAAAGTACTGAGACGCCCGTATGTCGGGACCACTTGCGTGGCGGGCTTGCCCGTCGTGTCAGTGACGCGGGGCTGACCCGCTCAGGGGAGCATACACCACCGATGCCTTCGGTCGTCCAAACTAACTTCCGCATTCGCAAGAACTTCGCCGAGCTCGCTGAGCCGCCCGAGATCCCTAACCTGATCGAGATTCAGAAGCAGAGCTACGACAAGTTTCTGCAGTCTGATGTCGATCCTGATAAGAGGGAGGATTTCGGATTACAAGGCGTTTTCAAGTCTGTATTTCCTATTAAGGACTTCCAGGGGACTGCCTCCCTGGAGTTTGTGAGCTACCACCTCGATACGCCGAAGTACGATGTGGATGAGTGTCACCAGAGGGGCATGACCTATGCTGCTCCAATTAAGGTGATGATTCGGCTCGTGGCTATGGCCAAAGATGAGGCAACTGGTGCTCAAGTCATCAAGGCCATCAAGGAGCAGGAGGTCTACTTCGGCGAGATTCCACTTATGACCGAAAACGGTACCTTTATTATTAATGGTACCGAGCGGGTCATTGTTTCACAACTGCATCGCTCACCGGGAGCTTTTTTCGATCACGATGGGGGCAAAACCCATTCATCGGGAAAGAAGCTCTACTCCGCTCGTATTATTCCCTATAGGGGGTCATGGATCGACTTTGAGTTCGATCCGAAGGACCTCCTATGGGTTCGCATTGATCGTCGTCGTAAGTTACCAGCTACCACTCTGTTGAGAGCCCTTGGCTACTCAACCAAAGACTTGCTCGATTATTATTACGATACTGAAGAAGTCTATATTGAACCCTCTGGATACAGCAAAGCGGTCAACCTCGATCTTCTCATCGACCAACGGGCGGCACGGGACCTGAAGGAACCGACCACTGGTGAAGTCTTGGTGAAGAAGAACCGTAAATTTACTCGGGCGGTTCTAAGGAAGATCGAGCGCTTAGGCTTAAAGAAAATTCCTCTCGATGAGGAAGAGCTTCTGGGTGCGGTGCTGTCGGAAGACATCGTTGATGAGACCACGGGCGAAGTGCTCGCAGAGGTTAACGATGAGGTCACCGAAGAGCTCCTCGTCCGGGTCAAAGAGGCTGCCCTTACCGGGTTTCGGATTCTGTTCATCGACAATCTCAATGTGGGCCCGTATCTCCGAGATACGGTCAACTTGGAGCTTGCTGATCGACGGAAGGCCTGGCCTGGGGATGGACCGGTTCCAGATACGACCGAGCAGGCGATGATCGAGATTTATCACCGCCTTCGGCCAGGGGAGCCTCCCACCGAAGAAACCGCTCGGAACTTGTTTCATAACCTGTTCTTCAATCCTGAGCGCTACGACTTGTCCCGTGTGGGACGCCTCAAGCTAAACTTCAAGTTTGGTATTGATGAAGATCTCGACTCCGGGGTTTTGACCAAGCGCGATATTCTGGAGGTAGTACGATATCTTATTGATCTCAAGAACGGTAAGGGTGAGCGGGACGATATTGATCATCTCGGAAATCGTCGTGTCCGAGCGGTTGGTGAGCTGCTTGAGAATCAGTACCGCATTGGCCTGGTTCGCATGGAGCGGGCCATTAAGGAACGCATGACCGTCCAAGAGACGGACACGCTGATGCCGCACGACCTCATCAACGCGAAGCCAGTCTCCGCGGTGGTAAAAGAGTTCTTTGGTAGTTCCCAGCTCTCCCAGTTCATGGATCAGACTAACCCCTTATCGGAAGTGACCCACAAGCGAAGGCTGTCGGCACTTGGACCGGGGGGATTGACGAGAGAGCGTGCCGGCTTTGAGGTTCGAGACGTTCACCCCACCCACTATGGACGCATCTGTCCGATTGAGACCCCTGAGGGGCCCAACATTGGACTGATCTCTTCGTTGTCTACCTACGCCCGAGTCAATCCCTACGGCTTTGTAGAAACGCCCTATAGGGAAGTCAAAGACGGCGTTGTTGATCCTAATCCCACCTTCTACAGCGCTCTTCAGGAAGCGAATCATACTATCGCTCAGGCTAATGCCCAGGTGGACGAAAGCTATAACCTCACGGAGGAACTTGTTTCGGTTCGTCGAGGTGGTGACTTTGTCATGGTTAAACCAGACGAAGTCTCGCTGATGGATGTTTCGCCCAACCAGTTGGTGTCCGTAGCCGCAGCGTTGGTTCCGTTCTTGGAAAATGACGATGCTAACCGCGCTCTCATGGGTGCGAATATGCAGCGGCAAGCGGTTCCTTTGGTTCGGACCGACGCACCATTGGTGGGAACGGGTATGGAACCCATTGTGGCTCGAGATTCTGGGGTCACAGTGGTTGCTAAACGCGACGGGGTTGTTGAGCAGGTGGATGGTACCCGTATTGTTGTACGAGTAGATACACCCGAAGACTCCACCGACGTAGCTGCTGAGGTTGATATCTACAATCTCCTCAAGTACCGGCGATCCAATCAAAGCACTTGTGTAAATCAGAAGCCTATCGTTCGGGTGGGGGACCGAGTTCGTAAAAGTGATGTTATCGCTGACGGCCCCTCCACGGAGATGGGTGAGCTCGCTTTGGGGCGTAACTGTGTGGTGGCGTTTATGCCATGGCATGGCTATAACTTTGAGGATTCGATACTTATCTCTGAGCGGGTGGTGAAGGAAGATATCTTCACCTCGGTCCATATTGAAGAATTTGAATGTATCGCTCGCGATACCAAACTGGGCCGCGAGGAGATTACCCGAGACATTCCTAATGTCGGGGAAGAGGCACTTAAGGACCTCGACGAATCAGGGATTATTCGCATTGGGGCGGAGGTACATTCAGGTGACGTCCTGGTGGGTAAAATTACTCCCAAGGGTGAGACCCAGCTGTCGCCAGAAGAGAAGCTTCTGAGGGCTATCTTCGGTGAAAAGGCCGGAGATGTTCGCGATACATCCCTCCGCGTTCCAACCGGAGTGGTGGGGACGGTTATCAACGCGAAGGTCTTCTCTCGCAAAGGGGTGGATAAAGACGAGCGAGCTCAGCAGATTGAGGACGAAGACGAAGCGCGGTTGCTCAAGGACCAAAACGATGAAATCCGGATCATCCGAGATTCCGGTCGTCGCAAAATGCTGCGTCTTCTTACCGGACGGACCACAACGGCCCGATTGGTAGATGATAAAGGCCAGGAGCTCCTCGCTCGAGAAGTGATCTTGAACGAGGAGATGCTAGGCAGTGTTCCGGAGCGCTACTGGACGGAAATCAAGCTTGATGATGAGTCGATTGAGCTGAATGTCCGCAAGGTAGCGGAGTCGGTACGGGATCAAACCAGCCTGGTGACGATGGTCTTTCAGGACAAGATCAAGCGCGTCAAACAGGGGGATGAACTTCCACCCGGAGTGATCAAGATGGTTAAGGTGTACGTGGCCATCAAGCGAAAGCTCCAAGTGGGAGACAAAATGGCTGGCCGCCACGGTAACAAGGGAGTGATTTCTCGAGTCTTACCGGAAGAAGATATGCCCTTCGATGAGAATGGTAATCCGGTAGACGTGGTTCTCAACCCGCTGGGTGTTCCATCACGCATGAACGTGGGGCAGATCCTTGAAACTCATTTGGGATGGGCGGCCTTAGGTTTGGGTCAAAAGATCGGCGAACTGTGGACTAAGTGGATGGAAAAACAGGCGGACGTGGCGGAAGAAATTCGTACGATCGTGCGCGCGGCCTTTCATCAACCCAAACACCGCAAGCAGATCGATGAGATGGACCGGGATGATCTCATCTTCTTAGGCAAAAAACTTCGGTTGGGTATCCATACAGCAACTCCGGTGTTTGACGGAGCCCGGGAAGCGCGCATCAGAGAAATGCTGGAGCTGTGTGATCGAGGTACTCAATCTATTTTGTTTGATGGGCGTACCGGTGAAGCTTTTGATCAGGATGTCACCGTTGGAGTGATGTACGTTCTGAAGCTTCATCACCTTGTTGATGACAAGATTCATGCTCGCTCCATTGGACCTTATTCGCTGGTTACTCAACAACCGCTAGGGGGCAAAGCTCAGTTTGGCGGTCAGCGGCTAGGAGAAATGGAAGTTTGGGCCATGGAAGCCTATGGAGCTGCGTATTCTCTCCAAGAATTCCTCACCGTAAAGTCGGATGACGTACTTGGGCGAACGCGGATGTACGAAGCGATCGTTAAGGGTGAAAACGTACTCGAAGCCGGACTGCCGGAGTCGTTTAACGTGCTGATGAAAGAGCTACAGTCCCTCGGACTCGATGTGGAGCTCTTGAGTGAAGAGGCGGTTGCTGACTTGTTAGCACGGCGTGAAGCTCATCGCTATCGCATGGTCTCTCCCCACGAAGGCGTAGTAGGGAACGCCCTCTTGGGCGATCTATCTGAGGATTAGTGGGGGCTTTGCCCTCGAAAGGTCGTCAAGTGAAGGATATCTTCAATTTCTTCGAGAAACCAAAGGATCCGCTGTCGTTTTCGGCAATTCAAATATCGTTGGCATCACCGGAGAAAATTCGGGAGTGGTCCCACGGTGAGGTGAAGAAACCGGAAACGATCAACTATCGGACGTTCAAACCCGAACGTGACGGTCTCTTTTGTGCTAAGATTTTTGGCCCGGTAAAGGACTACGAGTGCTTATGTGGAAAGTATAAGCGCATGAAACATCGAGGCGTCGTATGTGAGAAGTGCGGTGTCGAGGTGATTCAGTCCAAAGTTCGTCGCGAACGCCTGGGACATATTAATCTTGCTACTCCGGTTGCCCATATTTGGTTCCTTAAGTCGCTGCCCTCTCGTATCGGTAACCTCCTCGATGTGACGCTAAAGGATCTCGAGAAGGTCCTATACTGTGAAGCGTATATCGTCACTGATCCAAAGTCGCAGCAGGAGTACCAACGCTGCGAGATTATTTCTGAGGACAAGTACGAACAGATTTTGGACGAACACGGGGATGATTACCTGGAAGCGGGGATGGGCGCGGAGGCAATTCGCGAGCTTTTGAAAGCCCCTGACAAGGGTGGTCATCTCGATGTTTACGTGTTGGCGGAAGAGCTCCGCAAGGAGATGCGTGCCACAACATCTGAAGCAAAGCGTAAGAAGCTAGCTAAACGTCTCAAGGTGGTTGACGCCTTCCGTGAATCGGACAATTTGCCGGAATGGATGATGCTCGAGGTCATTCCCGTGTTGCCCCCGGATCTTCGCCCGTTGGTGCCTCTGGATGGTGGTCGGTTTGCGACCTCTGACCTGAATGACTTGTATCGCCGGGTGATCAACCGAAACAATCGTTTGAAGCGGTTACAGGAGTTGAACGCGCCGGAGATCATTATCCGAAATGAAAAACGGATGCTCCAAGAGGCGGTAGACGCCCTCTTTGACAATGGTCGACGAGGGAAGGTGATTACCGGACCCAACAAGCGTCCCCTGAAATCTCTGAGTGATATGCTCAAGGGTAAGCAGGGACGTTTCCGACAGAACCTCTTAGGAAAGCGGGTCGACTATTCCGGTCGCTCAGTGATCGTGGTCGGACCAGAGCTGAAGCTTCATCAGTGCGGTCTTCCTAAGATCATGGCTCTTGAGCTCTTCAAACCATTTATCTATAATAAGCTGGAAGAAAAGGGTTACGTAACCACCATCAAATCCGCAAAGAAGATGGTAGAAAAGGAGAAGCCGGAAGTTTGGGATATCCTAGAAGATATAATTAAAGAACATCCGGTCCTTCTTAATCGGGCGCCAACGCTTCATCGCTTAGGCATTCAAGCATTCGAGCCGGTTTTGGTGGAGGGGAAAGCGATTCAGCTTCACCCATTGGTATGTACCGCATTTAACGCCGATTTTGATGGAGACCAGATGGCGGTACACGTACCGTTATCTATTGAGGCTCAGATGGAAGCCCGCGTACTGATGATGTCGACCAATAACATCCTCAGTCCAGCTAACGGAAAGCCGATTATTGTTCCGTCTCAAGACATTGTTCTTGGCTGTTACTATATGTCTCGTGAGAAGGCTTTTGCTCAAGGCGAAGACAAAGTCTTTGCGGCACCGGAAGATGTTCGAGCCGCTTATGATCATGGGGCAGTAGATCTCCAGGCAAAGATCAAAGTTCGAATCACCGATCGAAAGATCAACGGGGAGTATAACAAGGAACTCCAAGAAACAACTGTGGGAAGAGTGCTACTAATGGAGGTGGTTCCCAAAGCGGTTGATTTTAAGATGATCAACGTTGTCCAGACTAAGAAGGCTCTGGGGGCGTTGATCGATGCCTGTTATCGTGCTTGCGGGCAAAAAGATACGGTCATCTTGGCAGACCGGGTTCGAACCATCGGTTATAGCCAAGCGACGGCGGCTGGCATTTCGATCTCTATTGATGACATGCGTATCCCGGATGCGAAGCAGGTCATTGTTGGTGAGGCTCAGGCGGAAGTTGCCGAGATCGAAGAGCAGTATGTTGAGGGACTTATCACTGATGGGGAGCGTTACAATAAGGTCATTGATATCTGGGCCCGTGTGGGTGAACGCGTCTCACAAGAGTTGATGAAGGGGATCTCTAGCGAGGAGATAGTTTCTGCTACTGGAGAGACCCGTAAGATGCCCACCTTTAATCCTATCTTCCTGATGGCTGACTCTGGGGCTCGTGGCTCGGCCCAACAGATTCGGCAGTTGGCTGGAATGCGTGGGCTTATGGCTAAACCGTCTGGGGAAATTATCGAGACCCCTATCCTTGCGAACTTTCGGGAGGGATTGACGGTACTCCAGTACTTTATTTCCACCCACGGAGCTCGAAAGGGACTGGCGGATACCGCGCTTAAGACCGCCAACTCGGGTTATCTTACCCGACGTTTGGTGGATGTTGCTCAAGACTGCGTGGTAGCGGAATATGATTGCGGCACCCTGGATGGTATCGAAGCAACCTCTCTGATTGAGTCGGGAGAAATCATTGAACGCCTTGGAGACCGTATCCTGGGGCGAGTAGCTCTAGAGACCGTGGTCCATCCTCACACCGACGAAGTCATTTGTGACGAAGGAGTGGAGATAGATGAGGCCATTGTCCAGATGGTTGAAGAGGCTGGTATCCAGAAAGTTCGCATACGCTCGGTACTGACCTGTGAAACCAAGCGGGGGGTATGTGTGGAGTGTTATGGCCGAGACTTGGCTCGAGGCCGGAAGGTGAATCTCGGAGAATCGGTAGGGGTTATTGCTGCCCAATCTATCGGAGAACCGGGTACCCAACTCACCATGCGTACCTTCCACGTGGGTGGTGCAGCACTTGCTCGCGGAGCCAAATCGGATGTCGAAACCCGGTTTGGTGGTAAACTCAAGTATGTAGGTATCAATACTGTAACCCGTGGTGATGGAACGGTTATCGCTATGAATCGCAACGGTGAAATCCACCTGGTGGATGATACTGGGCGAATGCGTGAGCAGTTCCAGATTCCGTACGGCGCGGTGTTGCGATTTGCTGAAGACGCGGTTGCTGAACCAGGAGCGAAGTTGGCGGAATGGGAGCCCTTTAACGCTCCGCTTCTCTCGGAAGTGGGGGGCATTGTAAAGTTTGAGGACCTTATTGATGGAGTGACAATCACTGAAGAAATCAATGAGCAAACGTCGATGGCTCAGAAGATCGTTATCGAATCTCGTGACCCTGATGCTCGTCCTCGTATTGTGATCGTTGATAGTGAGGGTAGTCCGCTGATTTTGCCGAAATCAGGCTCTCCCGCTCAGTACAATCTCTCTGTCCGTGCGAACATTTCGGTGGTTGATGGGCAACAGATAGGTCCTGGGGATGTGATCGCGAAGGTCCCTCGAGAAACGACAAAGACCAAAGATATTACCGGAGGGTTGCCTCGAGTGGCCGAGCTTTTTGAAGCTCGCAAACCCAAAGATTGTGCGGTGGTATCTGAGGTAGATGGGATGGTGGCCTTCGGCAAGGATACGAAAGGGAAGCGTAAGGTATTGGTGAAGCCGGATGTGGGTGAGGTGCATGAGTACCTGATTCCTAAGAGCAAACACATCCAGGTTCATGAAAATGATCGGGTCACCGCAGGAGAGCCGTTGATTGATGGGGCAGCTAATCCGCATGACATCCTAAAAGTACTGGGAGAAAAAGCTTTGGCTGCTTACCTGGTGGATGAAATTCAGGAAGTCTATCGTCTCCAGGGGGTTAAACTCAATGACAAGCACATAGAGACTATCGTGCGTCAGATGCTTCGGCGAATTCGCGTTCGTGATGTTGGCGATACGATGTTCTTGGCTGACGAACAGGTAGACCGCCATGTGTTTGAAGAGGAAAACGAACGGGTCACCAAGATGGGCGGCAAGCCTGCAGTTGGGGAACCCATGTTACTTGGCATTACCAAAGCCTCCCTTTCTACGGAGTCCTTCATCTCTGCGGCGTCTTTTCAAGAGACTACCAAAGTTTTGACCGAGGCTGCTATCTCTGGAAAAGTTGATCATCTTCGTGGCTTGAAAGAGAACGTGATTATGGGGCGGCTTATCCCCGCGGGGACAGGCCTACCGCACTATCTCTACCTTGATATCGATGTGGACCGGGCAGAGATTGAATTTGATGAGTACCCAATGGAGGAAGGGCCGATTCTCAGTCCTCCAGAACCGGAACCCAGTAGTGGGTTTGCGGTGGGGGAGAAGCTCTAGCGTCCGTTTTTTTGTGTTGTAGTCAAAGATAGAACAGTCTGGGGCCACCCCCAGACTGTTCTATCTGTACCTCTACAATGCGGTTCTTCCCGCTTCCCAGCAAAGAATGAGCTAGCTTCGTCAGAGGCTAAGGGCGTGTCTTCAACCTCCGGACCGCGTTCTGTCTTGTCTTCTGCGTGTGTGAGGGGTCGGTAGCTTCACCACCGTTTCGGGTCCCTCGACCCTGTACATCCCGCACCCTCCCTCCGGGGCCGACTCACAAACGGGGCTACGGCGTCATCTCCGCAGCCGGAGGTTCAAGACACGCCTAGCCTCCTTCATTCTAAGTCGAAGTTCGGTTCCTTCTCGGGACCCTTTTCGTGAGTTCCTTGCTGTCTTCAGCAGCATAGTCGAGCTTCGTGGATCGCTGAACTATCCGAGGCCCTCTCGATGCTTTCGGCTTGAAGCTTTAACCGAGGCGGGTTGAATCCATTTCATTGCTCGAAGTCTGATAAGAAGCTTCCTGCATGGCCTTTGATGAGTCCATTCTTGACGCCTTGGTCAAAACCGCTCGGTCTGCCGCACAACCTCGTACTTGGTCGAAGGGTGTGCTCTTTGCCCGAGATGGAGCGGTGGAAGGGGTTGAAGAAACGGAGGACGAGATCGTTTTGCAGGTTCATACGTCGGACCGGCCGGTCTCTCCAACGGTGGTACTGTACCCAGAGACCGAAGAATGGGACTGCGATTGCGGTAGTCGGCTGGATGTTTGTTCCCACGTAGTAGCGGCGTTGATTGCCGTTACCCAACTTCGTAAGTCGTCGAGTGGAGGTGCTCTGCCCGCCTCCAGTAAGACTCGGATAGCTGTTCGCTATCGATTCAATCGGGCAGCGAACCTTCTAGAGTTGGAGCGGCTAGAGGTTCCCCCAGAAGGCATGGGCGATGTTCGACGAATTGTTGAGCCGATAAAACAATCTGTGGGTCGTCCCCGAAATGGCTTTGAGTTGGTACTTGATGACGCAGACATAGCGCTCGATCGGCTGCTACCTAAAGGTCGGACGCTCATCGATCGTAGAGAGCAGGCCCAGTTGTTGTTTCAGCACTTGTCTGTGGCTCGAGGAGATATCTATCTCGAAGAAGAGCTCATTGCGGTGGATACTAAGTTGGTGCTTCCACAGGCTCGGGTATACAAGCGCGCAGATACCCATGTTTTTACGATAGAAGCCGACCCGGAGATCACTGGCCTGGTCGCACCTGATATTGTGCGAATAGGGGGGACACTGCGTCTTCTTGGCGAGGTTGGGTTGGTGGGGTCTCGTTTGGAGCGGTTGCCGATAGAGAAAGTTTATCCGGCGTCGGCGCTAGCGGTTTTAATGCACGAGGTGTTGCCCAGTTTCTCGGGCCGATTTCCTATCGATATGGCTACAACCCTGCCTAAAGCACGGGGCAAAGGACGACCTCGTATAGATATGGCGATGGCTCTTGGGGACCGCTCGGTGAGTGTGACGCCGACTGTTGTCTACGGAGATCCACCTACGGTCCGGATTGAAGCGAACCGTCCAGTGTTCCTCGGTGGGCTAGCTCCAGAACGGGATTTTGAGGCGGAACATAAGCTTGTCGACATGCTCCGGTCGGAGCTCAACCTGGTGCCAGACCGAACAACAACCGTGGCCGGAGCGGAAGGAGGGGCGTTTTTACAGAAAATCCGGAAATTTGAAGCTGGCCTATCGGTGGTTCGCCAAGCGGAACTGCCCCAACTACAGCCTCAGCTAGTTATGGAGGAGGACGGTCGATTCTCACTGAGCTTTTCCCTCGATGATAAGGATATAGATGATGAAACGTGGGAAGGCGGTCGGAGTGCGGAAGCAGGTGCTGCTTTGGAAGCGTTTCGTTCTGGGCATGGCTTGGTACCCTTGCTTGGTGGCGGTTGGGCTCGTCTTTCCAATGAGTGGTGGGGCCGTCATGCAGACGAAGTTGCGCTCCTTCTCCGACTTCGGGACAAAGATGGGCGGCTACCCAATGTCGGTTTGCCGACATTGGGTAGGTTGGCGGAAGCGCTTGACCATCCTCCCCCGCCCGCTCTCAAGCGGCTGTCTCCTCTCTTTGAGGGATTTGTGGGGCTTCCGGAGGCGATCCTACCCGAGGATCTCCAAGCTACTCTTCGAATCTACCAACGAGAAGGGGTCAACTGGCTTGTGTTTTTGCGGGATGCAGGGCTCGGGGCCTTACTCGCAGACGACATGGGTCTCGGGAAAACGCTACAGATGATCTGTGTTTTTCAGGGTCGGTGCTTGGTGGTCTGCCCTACCAGCGTCCTCAGCAACTGGGCGGCTGAGATCGCCAAGTTTCGCCCGAGTTTAAGGGTCCATACTCACCATGGGGCTCAACGGACGATGGACAAAAACGCGGATGTGGTGTTGACCACCTACGCGTTGCTCCGGCTCGACCGGGAGGAGTTGACCGAAGAACAATGGGCTATTGTTGTTCTGGATGAGGCACAGGCTATCAAGAACCCAAGTAGCCTCACCGCTCGGTCCGCTTATAGTTTGCGAGCTGATTTCCGGGTATCCTTGTCAGGCACACCGGTAGAGAACCGCTTGCTTGAGTTATGGAGCCAGATGCATTTTGCCAATCCTGGTTTGTTGGGGGGACAATCGGAGTTCGAGAGCCAATTCTCTAAACCGATCGAAGCGGGTGACTTGAGAGCAAATGAGCAACTTCGATCACGTATTCGTCCGCTTGTCCTTCGTCGCCTAAAGAAGGATGTGGCTAAGGACCTTCCGCCTCGGACCGATGTGGTTCTTCATATCGAGTTGGATGAGGGCGAACGCGCAGCGTACGACGGGGTGCGTCTCGCTACCCAAAAAGAAGTGGCCGAGCGACTCCAAGCTGGTGGGGGCGTACTAGCAGCCCTCGAGGCACTGCTTCGATTACGCCAGGCTGCCTGCCATACGGGTCTTTTACCCGGACGAGGGGCTGAAGGAAGCTCGAAGTTGGACCTACTGAGTGACAAATTAGAGCAGGCGGTGAGTGAAGGACATAAAGCACTGGTGTTTAGTCAATGGACCCAACTGCTCAATTTTGTGGAACCATATTTGCGCAAGACTGGGCTGGCTTATGTTCGCTTGGACGGCAAAACTTCAGACCGACAGTCGGTCGTCAATACGTTTCAGGATCCGCATGGTCCGCCGATTATGCTGATTTCACTCAAGGCGGGAGGGACCGGTCTGAATCTTACTGCTGCAGACCATGTATTTCTTTTGGATCCTTGGTGGAATCCGGCAGCTGAAGATCAAGCGGCGGACCGAGCCCATCGCATAGGTCAGGACCGACCGGTGTTTGTCCACCGGCTGGTCGCTCGGGATACGGTTGAAGAAAAGATACTGGCGTTGCAGGCTCACAAGCGCAAACTGTCGGAGGCTGCGATCGGTGATGCGGCTGCCGCGGTGCGGGTGACTAAGGATGATCTTCTGGCCCTCCTCACCTGATGCCGTTGCTGCAGTTGCTGAAGCAATAAAGCTTACTCGGGTAGCAACGGTTCAATAGCCGCCCAAGCATCGGGTGTTAGCTGATATTGACCTCGCTTATCTGTGCGCAACAAGGTGCCTTCAGCCAGCCAACGCTGAATACGATGACTGGGTAGCCCCAAATCGAGAAGGTCCGCACGCCCGATTTCGAGCACATCTGCTCCCTCACCAGATGTGGCTATTGAGACAGGGCTCGGACTGGGACCGGAGCCACCGAATACTTCGGTGTCAATGTCCGCAGCATCATCATCGTCATCATCATCATCATCATCCCAGTCATCATCTAACCAAGATTGTTGACCTACATTCGCTCTCGGCCTCGGTGGTGGAGCCGGAGGTGTGGCGGGGGTTAGGGTTGGCGTTTGCTCGTCGGCTTTGGTCTCTGCCTTGGATTTTTCATCACATTGTTCAAGCGGATTGCTGGTTGCTTGAACAGCAGCAGCAAGCTCAGTTTCGTACTCACCCCGATCTAAACGGAGATCGAAAACCACTGGGATTTGGTCCCCTGGAATTTGCTCTTCTATGGGAGGTGGTGGTCGCGACAGACCGGGAGGCAACAAACCTTTAAGTACCTCCGGTTTGGTTTTTCGGAGGGCAAAGAGTCGACCAGGTCGTTCATTGAGCCGATAGGCAATCCCAAGTAACCCTGCCGCTATATGAATGCATGGCTTGGGTTCGCCGCAGGAACAATTACTTTGAAGGACATCTATTGTCGGAAATAGTCCAGAGTCCGGTGCAATGAGTTGCTGGAAGACCTCCACTGGAAGGAGACCAGTGATGAGTTGTTCGGTGAGATGAACACGGCCTCGGCAGATATCGATCAGCTTAGCTTCTGTTTCGCGACTTAGAGGTTCAATTATCAGCTGCTGCGCATACAGCTGATCAGTCAGTACTATAGTACGTACCTCGGTGCGTGCTTCCCCTTGATCAATTTCGAGATGCCAGACTTCTCCGTTTTCGACCAGAGCATTTGCTTCTGAGATCACACCGGCTAGCTCGGGCAGATTGGCCATGTGGCGGCTCCAAGCTCGTGCCCAGGGGTGATTCAGTCTAGCGTCATCACCGTTGGGGCGTACACCTCGAAACTGCCGAACTGGTCGGCCTAAAAAAGCCTCACAGGCGATCATCTGGGGATGACGCTCGCCCAAGACCGCTTCTGGATCTCGGATAGGTAGGTCTTGTTGGGATGGGCGAGATCGCCCGCGCCAGGGATGCATCAACTCGGCTCCTCATCCAAGAGCGCCGCATCTAGATCGAGTCTTACCAGCTCGAGCAATTCGGCGTCACTCAGCTCGGTGAGCGCCCTCTCGCCGTCAAAAGCGAGAACTTGCTCAGCAACAACTCGCTTGCGCTCGAGCATTGCCGCAATTTTTTCTTCCAGAGTACCAGGACACACGAAACGGTGAACCAATACGTTGCGATGTTGACCGATCCGGAACGCCCGGTCTGTCGCTTGCTTCTCAACTGCCGGGTTCCACCAGCGGTCGAAGTGAAGCACATGAGACGCGGCGGTTAGGTTTAGGCCGGTACCGCCAGCTTTCAAAGATAGAACGAAGAACGGAGGCCCATTGGTGTCTTGGAAAGCGTCTACCAATTGAGCGCGTTTCTTGACCGGCGTTCCACCGTGTAAAATCAAGCCAGGGCGCTCAAATACTGGTTCTAAAAGGGTGGCCAATGGTTCGGTAAGCGCTCGGAATTGAGTAAAGACTAACAGCTTTTCGCCATGCTCATGGATTCTCTCCGCGATATCGAGAAGTGCTTGAGTCTTACCAGATTCAGACGGATCAAACTCGTTATCACTCAACCAGTGGCTTGGATGATTACAAATTTGTTTGAATCTGGTCAGAAAAGAGAGAACCAATCCTCGGCGTTCCTGCCCATCTACATTGGAGAGGGCATCGCCCAGCTCGCGAACGGCCTCCTCATAAAGCGCAGCCTGGGTGTGAGTGAGTGGGGTGTGGACATCAATTTCCGTCTTATCTGGAAGGTCGCGGATGATACGTTTGTCGGTCTTTTCTCGGCGCAAAACGTAGGGCCGAATCATCTTCCTCAAGGGATCGTAGTTGCCCCGCTCTTCGAGATTACTCACGAATCGCCGGAATGAAGCCTGCTTGCCAAGGAGACCAGGTTCCAGGAAAGCAAAGAGTGACCACAGTTCACCAACGTGGTTTTCGACCGGGGTCCCGGTGAGAGCTACCCGAGCATCGGAAGACAAACTGCGCACGGTCCGGGCTTGGAGGGTGTCATGATTCTTAATGGCCTGTGCTTCGTCCAGCACAACTAAAGGCCAATGACGAGTGTTAAGGATTTCGAGGCGAGGCAGGGTGCCATAGGTGGTCATTACTACGTCAGCCTCATCGATGGAGTCGAGTACCTCTGCAAGAGGTTCGTGGCCGGAGCGATGAGCAATGTTGAGGCGCAGACTTGGCGCAAATTTCTCAACTTCCCGACGCCAATTGCCGAGCAGAGAGGCTGGAACCACCAATAGGCATGGAGCATCTAGGCTGGCCTCTGCTTTGAGCCGCAGAACGAGAGCCAGTACCTGAATGGTTTTACCGAGGCCCATATCGTCAGCTAAGCACCCGCCGAGTCCAAGAGACGTTAGGGTGTATAGCCACGCAAGACCTTCTTTTTGGTAAGGGCGAAGGGTTGCTTTGAGTGACCGCGGTACCGAAGCGGGACTTTCCGTTGCCGTGCGAAGGCGCTCCAACAGGTTACGGAATCCATCGCCGGTGCGAACCACCACCCCGTGGGTGGAGTCGGCACCGGTAACCAATCGCATGGCTTCCGATAGACTGGCCCGGCTGCGATCCGCCCATGTACTGAGGGTGGCCTTAAGGCTTTCTGGATCAACTTCAATCCACTCCCCACGGATGCGTTCCAGGCGTTTCTTCCCTTGGAGGAGTCGAGCTTGTTCCTCGGGGGCTAGCTTTTCCCCCCCGAGAGCCAGGGTTGCGTCAAAATCGAGGAGCGCTCGGGTGCCAAATCCGGTTTCTTCACCAAGTCTTAGCTCAACGGCTGGCCGGTTGGGACGGTGACTTGCCCAAGCAGGCGGTAAGCGGAGCAAAACACCCACCTGGCTAAGTGCATCAGCTTCAGCGAGGAACGTGTATGCCTCTTCGGGCGTCCAGCGGAGGGGGTGATAAAACCGTCCGCTTAGTTCGAGTTCACTCACCAAGGGGCTTGCTTCGGCTGCTTTGCGTACTTGGAGGATGACTTTTCGCGCAGACTCAGGGTCTTGCCGCATACCCTCCAAAGATACGCTGATAGGTTGCATCAGGGCGGTCGGGGAAGGGGTTGTGTGGTCCGACCAAGTGGCGAGGAAAGCGAATGGACGCTCCTCGGTCAGGTTGTGCTCTGCCAAATGCAGGCAGAGTCTACCGACCGCATCCCATCCTCCCCCAATGTTGGCCAGGAGGTTAGCTGTACTCCCTGCATTTTCGAGTAGGCCCACGATACCCCGAGCCAGGCGACGCCCCGCTCGTTCCAATACTTCAACCTCAATATTTTCAAACCCGAGCATCATCGGGGCTTCTGCCACCAGTTGTTCCAGCTCGGATTCCGAAGGCTCCAGATCGGACGGATTGAGCGTCTCGCTTATATGACTCGCTAGACGAGCTAAAACCATATCGATCACTCGAACGCCAAATTCGAGCGAAGGTTGGATGGCTCGGGCTCGGGCTCGGGTGGAGAGGAATAGGAGTCCCTCCAGCTCCGACTTGCCGAAAGCTACTTCGATACTCGGGGCTAGCTGGACGTCGGTACCAGCCAGTTCATCGAGTCCATCGGTTCCATCATGAAGTTGGAAACGCCCATCAGCGGTGAGCTCAAGTCCAAGCGCCACCACGTGGGTGTGCTCGAGGTACGCGGGGGAAGTCCCGTCCGTCGCCTCGATTGTCTCTTCGGCGAGGTGCCGCGCGGTTTTCCGCGCTTCAAAAGTCACCGGATAGGCGTGCCTCTAAAGAATCGCAGTCGTCAACATCCACGCGCGAAGGAGAGGGCAATCTCTTGTAACAATCAGTTGCCGAGCGTCATAAAATGCGATTCATTACTTTTGGAGGTTTACGAACTACGTTTCCGTGGGGGCAGAATTCTGATTCTGCTATCAACTATTTCCCATCAGCCTGTTGAACTGTGGTGAAGCAACCATCCCTCGAGTGGTCTTTCCGCGGGACGTTTCGGTTGGCGATGCCTTTAATCGGATGCTTAGGTCCGGGAGGCGTGCGCTTCATCGAAGCGTTTCATGAAAAGTCAGTCGCGAACTATGGTCACCTCACTGGTTCAATAGGTGGTAAAGCGGAGAAGCGCTCACCGGGAGTCCCCTTCCAGAGGACAGTTGAATGAAACCGATTCTTTTTGAGGTCTTTGGTCTTACGATTACGTCTTACGCAGCTTTTGTGGCACTGGGTTTCTTGTCCGCATTATTGACCTTGATAGGGCTCATGTCGCATAATAGTCTGAAAAAAGAAGGGGTTTACAGACTTCAAGTCTTGGACTTATTTGTCGTAATCTTAGTAAGCGCGCTGTTTGGTTCCAAACTTGGTCATGTGCTGTTTGAGGCCCCGGGGCATATCGGGCGCAATGGGGAACGGATAGTGTCAGTGGCGCAACTTTTGGCGGACGATCCGTGGCATTGGCTTCGACTGACAGACCCTGGTTACGTTTGGTATGGTGGCATGATCGCGGGTTTATTGACCGCGGTTGTGTATTTTCGTCGTCGACCACAATTACCAGCGTGGCTTTATGCGGACGTCTTTGCGCCGGCAGTTATGGTTGGGGCAGCCGTTGGGCGCCTAGGATGTTTTCTCGCTGGGTGCTGCTATGGCATACCCACGGAAAGCTTGGTGGGGGTGTGGTTTCCGGGTTTAAACAAGCCGGTACATCCCACACAATTGTATGATGCAGCTATCGCCTTTAGTTTGGCGAGCTGTATGATATGCCGGTTTCATTGGCGGCGCTTTGATGGAGAAAATCTTGCCCTGTTGTTGATTTTCTATCCCTTTTTCCGGTTTTTCACCGAGTTCTTTCGTGGCGACGTGGAACGTGGGATGTGGGGTCCTCTCTCTACATCGCAATGGATTTCTATCCCTCTCTTCTTTATAGGCATAGTAATATACGTCATTAAAGATAAGTCGGGAAACTTACCCTTTGCGCCAGATTTAAACGCATAGGGTACACACGGTTGAAAGTATTCTAGAATAGATTAAAACGAAAGGTTGCAACCAACTGGGGACTAACCACCGTTGGTTGAGGACCGCGTCCACCTGAGGGGCACTTACCATCTCGGTCATCTTTGTTTATGACGCCACCTCCTAGATTTCCATTTACCAAGTCGTCATCGGTGATGGGACGGGCATTTCGGTCTAGACAGAGTCCCTGATTAGCAGATTGGTTAGTTGTAACAAATGGATCAAATTGTGGAAACCAAAAATCTATCTTTGCACCGATAGAAAAGAACGAAGAGATGAGCCAATCAAGTTTGAGGTCAAAGCCTACAGCTAACCCCTCATAGCCGAAAGCGTTCGAACCGGCTCTGGCATATCCCAATGAGCCAGCGAGACTCAACTCCAAAGGAAAACCATCCAGATCCATGAGCCGAAGCTGCTCAAGTATTCCAAGGGGGTACACTCGCAGACCACCGCCGGCGAAGCCCCCGGCGGCGAAACTGTTATCGCCGTGGCGCCACCCACCGAGAAAAACAAATCCCTCTGGGGCGGCGATCCCAAGAATGGAAAATCCAAGTCTAGCCTGTCCGACTACGGTACCTGAAGGACAACAGCCGTTATTGATCACTTCCCCGTTGTCGCGTTCCGCAGTGACCAGGTCTGTGCCTGACCAATCCCCATAACCCCCGCCCAATTGAATATACAATCCCGTTTCTGCTTGCGCGCTTGCCGGAGAGCTCAGTAACGCGCATAGCATTCCAGGGACTGTGATGAACCGAATGGGCCGACCAACACTCAGCATAATGGCCCCTTACACCGAAGAGCCCGACAAGGTGTAGCAAAGATGCCGTCAGTTCATGTAATCCCCGAAAACTGAATTATGTCTGACTCCGACGCGAAGATTGTTTTCATTGTTGCCGACGGGACGGGTGAAACTGCAGAAAAAGCGGCCAAGGCGGCTTTGACGCAGTTTCGAGGTCTCGACGTATACACCGAAGTGTTTACCCGTGTTCGTTCTCGCTTCGAAATCCGTGAGGTCATTGACCGTGCCGCTGCGGAAAATGCTTTTGTGGTGTACACAATTATTGACCCCGAGCACCGTGAGTATCTGGAGCAGTCCGCCTCAGAAAAAAATGTTGAGGTTGCGGATCTTATTGGGGGCCTGGTCTTGAGAATGGCTGCATTTTTCGGACAGGAGCCCCTTTACGCACCTGGTATCCAACATCAACTCGATGCGGGCTATTTTAAGCGCATTGAGGCCGTAGAGTTTGCGGTGAAGAGTGATGACGGCCAATCGCCTCAAAATCTTCGCCGCGCAGATATGGTACTGATCGGTCTGTCAAGGACTTCTAAAACGCCATTATCTATGTACTTGGCCCACAAGGCGTACAAAGTGGCTAACGTTCCCCTCGTTCCCGAAATTCCTCCGCCCAAAGAACTTTTCGAAATTGATCAGGACAAGATCTTCGCTCTGATCATTGATCTCAACTCGCTGGTTCGGGTTCGGCACCAGAGGCTCCGTACACTTGGTTTACCTTCCGATGCTGACTATGCGGCCAGGGATCATATTGCTCGCGAGCTTCGCTGGTGTCGTGAATTTTATGCGCGAAACCCAATGTGGCCAGTGGTGGATACATCCGGGCGAGCGGTCGAAGAGACGGCTGCAGAGATGGTACGTATTATGAAAGAGCGTAGGGCGCGTCATTCTGTCTCTTTGGAATAGGTCCCAAGCAGCGTTGCACGGCGCTGCTCCCAATCGTTAGCCAACTGTTTAGCTCGCTCCCGTTGGGGGCGCCTTCTAACCTTCCTTAGGGATTTGACTACTTTGTCGTACCATAGCAGTCGCTGAGGTAGGGGCCGATCCAATCGCTTCAACCACCGCTCTGCCTCCTCAAATGCTGCTTGGGCTTCTTCGAGCTGAAAATTCCATACCAGTGTATGGCCGGCAAGGTCATGGGCTTCGGGGAACTCCAGATTTTCTCGTAGGGCGGTAGCAATCCACCGGTGAATGATTCGAAGGCGCGCACTCCGGCGAGCCTGAACATCTTTGGCGAACTCTAGCTTGGCAAAACCAAGGTATGCGGCGGCTTTGGCCCCGAGAGTCTCCGCTCGACGATAGTATTGCTCCGCTTGAGCCCATCTTTGCCTGTGAAGAGCATTATCGGCAAAAAACAGCGTAAAAGTTGAACTCTCGGCATGGTTTGGGTGTGACGCCCGAAGCTGTTCAACGATGGCGAGACCCCGGCGCGGATTATGGGTATGCTCGAGTCGTGCGAGCTCCCAGTGCAGCGTTTCGTATCGGGGGCTGAGTGTTAGGCTTTGCTCGTAGGCCTCGATGGCGAGTTTAGGATGGCGCTCAACGAGATGTAGCCGAGCTTCGGTGCTCCATACCGGGGGAAAGGACACCATGCTCTGCACCGCCTGGATGGATTGTTGGGCTGCCTCGAGTTTGCCTCTGGCGAGAGCGATTTCCGCTGTTGCCCATAGTCGTAACACTTGGCCACGCGGACCAAGGTTCGCTGGTTCATACTGATTGAGGGTCTCCAGTAGGGCGCAAGGCCGCTTAAGTTTGGAGCTGGTTTGGGCTTGGAGAGCAGCCAGATAGGCCTGAGCAATGGGATCAGTATGAATTGTTAACAGTTGTTCAAGATAGCGCATCGAAGACACTCGGTCGCCCGAGCGATAGGCGTTTTCGGCTCTGGTAAGCAGAAAGCGTGGGGTTTTGGGCTGTAATCTAAGAGCGATTTCGAGCTGCTTGTCGGCCTCTTCGTATTTTCTTTGATCGGATAGAGCCCATCCCAATGCGTGTCGCATCTTTGCTTGATCTGGGTGTTGCTGGAGGTTCTTCTTAAGGTGTTCAATGGCTCTTTTAGAACGCCCCCGGGTGATCATCCAGTAGGCACGGGCCCCCAACAGGCTGGGGATGTCTCGATTTTCTGAGGTTATACGAAGATACTTGGCCGCTTTTTCCGTTGTGGAAATGCCGTACCAAGCTTGCTGAAGCGCATAAATTTCAATCAGCAGCGCAGCGTGGTTGTGCCAATTGTTCACATTTTTATTGACAAGAAGTGGATGGAGCTTGGCCTCAGCGGCCTTGAGACTCACGAGATCGATCTTCTCGACTTCGATCACCTCCGCCGCGAGTTCGGTGTTCTCGGGAGCTACGACCGCTTTGTTCTCGGTTCGCGACGAGGTGGCCACCGTTGGTGAGGGACTAGCATCGGGCCTCGCTGTGGTGGCTACGTAGTGCTTGTACACGAAAAAGCTGAATGCAAGGAGGCTCGCGACCACGGTCACATCCGCTAGGAGGAGCCACCCTGAAGCTAACCGAGGGGCTGAGGGGGAGTTCGGTGAAGATTCAGTCTTCGCCGGTGCTGGGGGTTCAGGAGTTGTGGGGTCCAAGGGAGATTCTTTGATCGTGGAGGTGGTTCGCGGTAAATCTGAGGGCTTGAGTGACGTTGATCCTTCACTGGAGGGGGGTTGGGGACCGGTGGGAGAGCGGGCGGGAGTCCGATTCGGTCGGGAGGAGGCTAAAGGGGGAAGCACAAGGTCGGAGGTGGCCACTGTCGCTGGAGACGAGCTAATCGGTGGTGATTTGGACTCATTAGTGGTTTTTGATGCTGACGAGGGGATAGGTGGAGGCTGAGCTGGATCAGCATTCGATATGTGGGATGTAGGGTCGGCGGGCAATGTAGCGTTTTCGGCGGGGCAAATTGCTCCAATGTCCGTTGGTGATGAAGCCGATGGGGACGCGGGATCCGCATCCGGAGGCCCGTTGTCGTGTCGGTGGCCTGGAGCCGTTGCGGTGTCGGAGGTAGTCATGAGGGGTCAGCGGAAGACGTATCAAAGAAGAACTGGAGTCTAACTCAACTCCTTCCAGGGGATAAGTCTCGCATTATTAGGTCAGTACGCGAGGGTATGCTCCGTAGATCGCTGATCAAGTACTTCCACCAATCGTATTGTCGTTGTGCGACGACCATCTGCTCGGTAGCCTGGAGAATGTGAGTCGACGGGACAGCCGTAACATCAATCTCTCATGCTCTTTTTGCGGAAAAAGTCAGCGAGAGGTGAAGAAACTGATAGCCGGCCCAACGGTGTATATCTGTGATGAGTGTATCCGGCTGTGTAACGATATCATCGCGGAAGAAAAACTGAAGGAGGGGGCGCTCGGTCCCAAAGAGCGGATTCCGCCCCCTACTGAGATAAAGTCTTTCCTGGACGACTACGTGATTGGTCAAGATTGGGCCAAAACTGTTCTTAGCGTGGCCGTATACAATCACTATAAGCGGATCGGTCTGCGTGAGCAAGCGGATGGAGTGGAGATCCAAAAATCTAACATCCTGATGATAGGACCCACAGGTACTGGAAAAACACTCCTTGCCCAATCGTTGGCCCGGTTCCTCAAGGTACCATTCACGGTGGCAGATGCTACGACATTAACCGAGGCCGGCTACGTCGGAGAAGATGTTGAGTCGATTGTTCAGAACTTGTTGGCAGCGTCGGATAACGATATCGAGCGCGCCCAAAAAGGGATCGTCTATATCGACGAAATTGATAAAGTGGCTCGCAAGGGGGATAGTCCCTCAGCCACCCGTGATGTCTCGGGAGAAGGAGTACAGCAGGGGCTGCTTAAGCTTCTGGAAGGTACTCGGTGTAACGTTGCTCCACGAGGTACGAAAAAGTATTCTCAGCAGGAGTATGTTCAGATTGATACTTCTAATATTCTGTTCATTGTGGGGGGAGCCTTTGTGGGTCTCGAACAGATCGTTGGGCGTCGTTTAGGCACCAGCGGCATTGGTTTTGGCGCGCAAGTGGCTTCTAAGAACAATACAAGCACCGGTGAAGTCCTGTCCAAAGTTGAGGCTGAAGATCTTGGCAAATTTGGTCTGATACCAGAGTTTGTAGGTCGCTTGCCGGTCTGTTCCACTCTACAAGAGCTCACGGAAGAAGACTTGGTGACTATCCTGACCGAACCTAGAAATGCCCTGGTGAAGCAGTATCGGAAACTATTTGGCCTTGAAGGTGTGCGCCTCTCCTTCACCAAACAGGCTCTTCATGCCATCGCCAAAGAAGCCATCCGGCGGGAGTCTGGTGCCCGGGGTATGCGAGCTATTCTGGAGAACCAGATGCTTGATATTATGTACGAGGTACCATTTCTCCCCGGGGTCAAGGAGTGTCGGATTACTCGAGAAGTGATAGAGAAGGGAGAGAACCCAATTCTTATCTATCAGGAGACTAGCGCGTAGGCCGTTTTGTCGAGGTCGGGCTAGAGTTATGACGAATATTCAGCTGTATTTGGGACGAGCAATAGACCGATCTCGGTTGAAGAGACACCCTAGGGCGTGTCTTTAGCCTCCGGACCGCGTTCTGGCTTGTTCCCCGGGTTTGTGAGGTTTCGGTGGCTTCGTCCCCATTTCGGACCCCTCGGGAGGGTACAACCTGTACCCTCATCCGTGGCCGGCCCCTCACAAACGCGGGCTACGGGGTCATCTCCGCAGCCGGAGCTTAAAGACACGCCCTAGCAGGCCATCGGAAAAGTGTGTTGGGCGCTTCGCGGGTCCTTTTTCCGTGGAACGTCTGGACCGGCTTCGCCTTTCATCGGTTGCATACGCCCGGTATGCGCCCACTTCATCCGGAGCGTTGCACGGAAAAGATACTTCGCGGATCACCCATCCCACTTTTCCGATGGCCTGCTAGAGAGCTAGGAGAGTGCAGTTTCCCTAGCTAGAATTCTGCGGATCTTGGTGTGCGGGGAAATGGAATGACATCTCGGATATTCTTCATTCCCGTGACATACATAACCAATCGCTCAAATCCGAGACCAAAGCCGGCGTGAGGTACGGTGCCATACCTGCGGAGGTCGAGATACCACCAATAATCTTCGGGAGAGATCTTATGGGCTTTAAACTTGGCTAGGACTACGTCTTCGCGTTCTTCGCGTTGGCTGCCACCAATGATCTCACCGATGCGTGGCACCAAGACATCCATGTTTGCTACCGTTTTTCCGTCGTCATTAAGACGCATGTAGAAAGCGGTTCCTTCGGCTGGGTAGTCCGTAAGGATTATCGGCTTTTTGAGGACTTCTTCACATAGGTAGCGTTCATGTTCGCTCTGTAGGGCTCGGCCCCATTCGGGAGGGTATTCGAAGGATTGACCAGACTTTTTTAGCTCAGTGATGGCTTGCGTGTAAGTCATACGCTCAAAAGGGGTTTCGGCTACATGGGTAAGGCTTTGGATAAGGTTTTTCTCTATGCGTTGGTCGAAAAAAGCGAGGTCCTCTTCACATCTATGGAGGGCGTGGCTGACGACATGTTTAATGAATGCTTCCGCAAGATTTTGATTGCCCACCGTGTCGCAGAAGGCCATTTCCGGTTCCACCATCCAAAACTCGGAGGCATGACGGGCAGTATTGGAGTTTTCTGCCCTAAATGTTGGGCCGAACGTATAGATACGTCCCATGGCGCAGGCCAAAGCTTCACCTTCGAGCTGACCGGAAACAGTGAGGAAGGTGTCGCGACCGAAGAAGTCTTGTTTGCGATCGATGTTGCCGTTGTCATCGAGGGGCGGAGTTTTACTATCGAGGGTTGTTACTCGAAAGAGCTCGCCGGCGCCTTCGGCATCTGAAGCGGTGATAATAGGGGTGTGCACCCAAATAAAGCCTTGCTCACGGAAAAAATCGTGAATAGCCATCGCTAACTCGTGCCGCACGCGCATCACAGCCCCCAAACTGTTGGTACGTGGGCGCAGGTGAGCTTTCTCTCGCAAAAACTCGAAGGTATGGCCCTTTTTCTGGAGGGGATAATCCGCGGGTGAGTCGCCCACCAGTTCCACGGATGTGGCTTCAACCTCAACCCGGGCTTTTCGCGCTTTGACCAGGGTGCCCCGCACAACGACCGACGATCCGGTGGTGAGCTGAGTGATGACGTCTTGGTAGTTCGTCAGGCTGTTCTGCGCGACGATCTGAAGACTATTCAACGACGACCCGTCATTGACATCAATAAAGCTCAGGCCGGCCTTGGAGTCTCTACGAGAACGTACCCAGCCCTCAACAACGACCGTTTGTCCCGGTTCGCCGGAGTTCAGCAGTTGCGATATTCGAACCTCTCGCATCTTAGTCTTCAACTGCGATGGGGTTGTGATTGCGATCAAGAGAAACAGGCGACTAATAGCCCTGATGCCCACTGCTAAGCAGACGCCGAGCTGGGCTTCTGCTGAGTAGTCGAAACGCAGCCCGTCGGGCTCGGTGAAAGCCAGGCTTGAGCAAGGTACTCCGAACCGCCCTGCTGGCGGCCCGTGGGCCTCGGGGAAGTGTTCGTAGACTTACGTCAATATGGTCGCTGTCTTCGGTTCGAACATCTTTGATGGTCACTAGGGATGATAGTAGCCCTACTAACTCGCGGTAGTACGGGTTGTTAAACCGTTCTGCACGCATCAGGTCTAAAACGATTCGGTTACCGTGAGCTTGGACGATCACTGCGGGCATTCCCGGAAGCTCGTTGATCAGGTCCCCGGGCCGGGATAGGTTGAGGGCCCCGGACTTAACTAATGCTGATAGTTGCGTTTTTTCTTCACTCAGCACATCAAGTTCGAGATTTTCCACTCGCAGTTCGATCCGAATATGCTCCGCGCTGATATCGATATTCTGAGCAAATAGGCTGGCCTCTACCCGTATTTGGGTGTTCATGCGGTCTACCGTTGCACCAAACTGTAGACCAGGTGGATCGACGAAGAGCTCTGCCGCAAGACCCGCTTCGTCGGTCAGCTCGGCCAGGATCCACTTTAGTGCCGCCAACGGGACACCAAGACGCATCCCTAGGCCACTTCTGATGATCCGGGATAGCTCGTCCGGATGTTGGCTAATATACCGGACTACAGACTCGATTGCTTTGCGGGGCTCGACCATGAGTGCATCATAGTCATGATGGGGGGGGAGGTCTTCCAGACTTCCGTAATAGGTTGCGAAACTGTTGCTGCAGGGGCGGGTTATTTCGTCTTATTAGTAAATACCCCTATGTTGCAATTTTAGCCCCGGTTTCCAAAGGAGGTTGCATTTGTGCCTGCACGAACAACACCCCTCCTACACAATTTTAGCCCCGGTTTCCGAGTGAGCGTTGCAGCTGGGCTTGCACGAACTGGTTGACTTCCGCTTCAGCCTCCGCCTGGGTGCGAACTGCGCTGCTCTCAGATTCGAGCTCCTGGAGAGCTTCATGTAGTGAGTTGTCGTCCATAACCGATTCGGAAGCAGAAACGTCGAGCAGTGCGAGATGGATGTTGGAGAGCTTGAGCAGCGTGCGCTCACTCTCTCGGTTTAGCACTTTTGCTTGTTCTTCGAGGCGGATGAGCATCATCTGCTGTTCCTCGAGTGCTTTGATTTGGTCGGTGGCTAACACATCGGGGACATTAGGCTTTTTCGCTAGTTGTATCGCCTCCAAAATCCGATTCTTTATGTGCTCTTGTTCGCTTAGGCGGCGAATGGCGGCGTCCACATGGGCTCGGAGGGTGCTTCGATCAGCACGAAGGTGGGATACTTCCCAGATACGGGTTCGAAGTTCTAGGGCTTGTTGCAAGCTTTCAGTCTGGTGAGCTTGTTGAGACAACTGCCTTAGGGCGCTATGATCGAGTATACGTGTTCCCGTTTGTAGGAGCTGTATGCCTTTTGCCTTGAGCCAACGTAAGGCAAAATATCCGCCGCCAACACATAGGAATAGTAGGATGAGTCTATGCAGCATCGTTGTTCGCCTAGTAAGCACTCCTACCAGCTCTTGATGTGAGCTGAGCCCTAAAATATACCGAAATTTGACTCTTATGATGTGTATAGTGGATGCCCTCAGATTTTGATCGGGCATCCACTATACATATATTACGTCCAGAGGGCTGTCTTCATAAGTCGAATGACCGCTACAGCAAAGCCCACTATAAGTGATTCTGTAAGAATCACCAAGTGGTCGCGCAGCGGGGCACAGCCCGGCGTAGAATCATGAACTTGGGTTCAACCCAAGTGATTTCTGCAGTATATGCGTGGTTGTTGCCCGGAGACCTCACCAAAACGGGTAGATCTCTTGGTTGTCTTATTCGCCGAGGAAAAACTCTCGCCAACTTTTCATACTTGCAAAATTTTTGAAAAAGTCCGGATTGTTGGAGTTGAGTGTGATGTCACCGAGTTCAAAATTGGAAGCGGCGGTTATTGCTGAGAACGTTTTTCCGGCGCGGGTGGCGAGCGCTTTGGCCTTCAGGCTTTCTCCAAGTGCCTCAGCCTTGGCCTCGGCTAGGTCACCTTCGGCTTTAAGTTCTGAGTAAAAAGCGTCACCCTCGGACCGTCGCTTGCGGTCGTATTGAACTGCCTGAGCCTTGAACTCAGCGATCTGCAGCTCATAGGTGGTTTTGAGCTCCTCTATTTTCTGGTTCCAGTCCTCTCGTGCCAGCGCGATCTCTTTATCGATAGTTTTCTCGAGGGTATCCGTTTCTTGAACCGCAACCGATTGCTTACGCTTGGCTTCGTCAAGTCTACCTTGGACGGAGTAGTACTGCTTGTCTTGGAGCTTTTGCTCATATTCTTTCCTAAAGCGAATCGCACGAATAACTACGTGGTCTGCTTGAATATGGTAGCGCTCAAGCTGGGTGTTCAGGCGAGGTAATATTGCAGAGGCCGTAGCTTGTCGTTTATCTGTGTCCTGAATGTCGAGGTTGGTGAGATCGGCAAGTGTTTCCCGTAAGATGCCAGTGGATGTTGATCGAACTTTTTCTGGGTAGGAATCACCGAAGCCTTCGCGAATGATCCTCCACCCCTCGCCATTCTTGATGCGCCAAGGAATACTAACATCAACAAAGATGACGTTATTTTGCGAAGTTCGAATCTCCAAAGCCTCAGCGTCGGCAGAGTTCTCACTGGAATAGGTTAAATATTGCAATGTACCTGGAAGGCGATAGTAAGAATGAAAAAATGGAAGACGGAACTGATACCCAAATTCGTAGTCATTTTCTACGATACCACCGGTGAGTGACCGTCGAACCCCAATCTCCCAAGGTTGTATGCGAATAAAAAAGACCTTAGGTATAAGCCAGGCTATTAAGAATAGAAGACAGATGATTTGTACTATACGGCGCATGGTTGATCTTCTTATTTCCGGGAGGGTTGAGGGTTGGGTGATTGCAAGTGTCGAATGTCAATGGGGGCTATAGGTTTGAGGAGCGGAGTGGCCTTCAGCCTTTTCAGCTGAGGGAAAATCTTTTCGGCGATGACGCGATTTAGCACATCTGGCCCTTGGGCTCCGACTGCGGTGATCTTGGCTGCGAGTGCTTCCGCCTCTTTTTGGTAGGCAATGACATTGGCTTTGGCCCGGGTAACTTTTTCACCCCGGTAGGCCTTGCCGGCTGCTTCCCGCTCGATAAAGTATTTGTCCGCTTCTCGGCGACTGGATAGTAATCGATTTTCGGCCGCTTTTTGTTGCGCTTCGAGTTCAGCGATCAGAGCTTGAAACTCAGCGTTTTTTGCTTGGACTATGCCCTGCACCTTGAGGCCTTTTTCTTGCTCTAATTTCCGGCGTTTCTCTTGCTGGACCTCTACTTCTTGTTCGGCGTTCTGGCGTTCTTCTATTGCGCGTTCAACCCGTTCCTCGAATTTAGGTTTGGGGGTGATAATCTGGGTAACTTCGATTCCGTACGGTGCGAGCCTCTCGTTGAGCCGGGTTTTTGCGTCGCTGGTGGCGGCACCGTAGGTTGCTGGATTGGCTACTTCGAGAAATGAGTATCGCCCGAACTCATCGCGAAGGATTTCGCGCGCGTGAACGGCAACAAGGTTTTTCTTAAAAGCATTCGTCTCACCGGAGGTAGCGATGACTTTGGAAGCAGCAGAAGGTACAACTTGATAGAAGATCTCCAAGCGGTCGAAGTAAAAATTAGATCCATCATTGGCGCGCACCGTCAGTGGAGGGATACGCTGTGAACGTTCACCATATAGATGGCTGACGCTGGACCTACCCCGTTTAGCGTTGCTCGCGGCCATGACTAAGATCTGTGGCCTACGTTCGAGGATTTTGACGGATTGTAGACCAGGAATAAATGTTCTCACTCCTTGGTCAATGATTACTCTACTCGGCGCGCCAAAGAGGGAGAGACCGGTATGGTTGTAAACGACTGCCACTTCTCCGGGTTCAACTTCCACGAACCCGCCATTTCCAAGAAAAAACTCGCCGAGGATGATAAGGATCACGGCCAGGACTAAAGCCGAAGTTGTGATATTTTTGCTGCTGGTAAGCCCATTACTGGAACCCACGGGTGCACTCATAGTATCAGCGTAAGTCTCGGTGGGGCTGAACTCTACAGTTTTCGTCTTTTGTTCGGGAGAAACCGACTGTGAGCATTCTCAGCAGTGATGTTGCCTACGCTTTCCGCACGATTGTCATGGGTCTTACTGGTGATTGGGGTACAAGGACTCGAACCTTGACTACTGGAACCAGAAACCAGCGTCCTGCCAATTAGACGATACCCCAGGAGCTAAGCTAGTGTGTGCCACAGCGCAGACCTCCTGGAAAGCAGAAAATGGAAGGTTAGGGGGTCACTCTTTTCGGCGAGGCTGAGGTTTGGGTTCTACCCGGAGGACCGTAAGATAGACTCGCTTGCTACCAAGGTCTTCGTAGAGATTGATGCCATCCCAAGATCGGCCCCTGCGGGTGTTCTCGACGTAGTAGGCCCGCACCTGGGGTGATGTGGTTATTCGTCGGATAATGATCCCAGGTATACTGCTGTAGGTGCGACGGAGATCTTTCAGAACCCGCTTGAATGGTCGGGGAACACTGAAGCGTCCCTCAATTTCATTGATTGGATCCAAGGGGTCGGGAAGAATGGCGCCGAATACGCGTCGAGCTTCCGCTGAAGCGGGTTCGACGGTGACCAAATACGCAGCGAGAGCAGCTACGATGAGGTGCCTCATGGGTCGAGTTTAATCACGAATTGTGGGGGTAGAGTCAACCAAGGCTCGTTGAGCCTTGTTTTGGGGGACATTATCTCGGTTGTGGGCCTTATTGTTGGGGGTCGTTCACAACTTTGCGGAGTGAACTGTTGGTCGTATATTCTAAGGCATGAGGATCTGGTCAATGGTGACCCTCCAAAGGTGTGTGGGCTATCTGGTTGTATCCCTACTTGTTTCTACGACTGAGTATGCGTCTGCCTCAGTTGTGGTTGCCCAGACGGTGGAGCAGATGGCGCTTGAGGCTCAGGTGGTTGTTGAAGCCCGAGTTCGGGGCCAACACGTTGAGTGGGATCGTCGTCACCAGAGGATTTTTACTATCACCAAGCTTGAAGTTCTGGAGGTGTGGTTTGGGCAAGCGTCTTCGGTCATTGAGGTTCGTACTCTTGGTGGACAGCTAGATGGCATCGCTATGAGCGTGAGTGGTACTCCTCATTTTCGCGACGGAGAAGAAGTGGTGGTGTTTCTGTCCCCTGATGCGGAGGAGAAGATGCAGTATCGAGTGTTAGGCTTATCTCAGGGGATGTTTCGGGTAGAGGAGCGGGATGAGATTCGGACCGCTGTCCCTGCTGTTCATGGGCTCATTCGTACGTCGAGGCGGAATACCAGTTCTCGTTCCGAGGCGTTACCGCTAACGTCTACGCCTTTGAGTATTTTGCGGGGCCAAGTCGAGACGGCACGAGGAACTACCTTCTAGCCCCGAGTTTTATAGGGCGCTGCCTTTGCGAATGACGACAACACCGTCAAGTACCGGTCCGAATCGACGCTCGTCATTGGCTCGGTCGTATCCGATCACTGTTCCCTCAGGAACGCGGACATCTTTGTCAATAATTGTGCGCCGAATACGGCAATGCCTACCTATATCTACCCCCTCAAAAAGTATGGATTCGGACACATGAGAAAAAGAATTTAGGCGTACCCATGGGGATAAGAGACTTCTTTCGATGTGTCCTCCAGAAATGATGCAGCCCTCGCACACCATGGAGTCCGTAGCGGTGCCGATGCGCTTACTCTCTTGATCCGCAAATACGAATTTTGCGGGTGGGGCGTCTGAGCCGAATGAACGAATAGGCCAACGTTGGTTATATAAATTGAGTGTAGGCGAGACGCTTACGAGATCCATAGATGCTTGGAAATAGGCATCGATGGTCCCAATGTCGATCCAGTATCCGGACACACCTTCTTCCCCGGGGATAACATTCTGAAGGAAGTCATATACGTAGACGGGCTCTCGCTGGTGAAGATACGGAATGAGGTCGAGACCAAAGTCGTGACGAGAGTTTTGGCGTGCAGCGTCAATGGTTGATTCTCGGACGAGGACATCTCGATCAAACAGATAGTTGCCCATTGAGGCCAAGGTGAGTCCGGGTTGACCAGGGATCTCTGGAGGATGTGTAGGTTTTTCCTCGAAGTCTATCATACGGTTGTTTTCGTCAACCGAGATACATCCGAACCGGGAGGCGTGTTCGGTGGGAACGGCGATCGCTGCGACGGTGGCCGTTGCTCGTTTTTCGGTATGAAAGGCGATCATCTTGCGAAGATCCATCTTATAGATGTGATCAGAGCCGAAGACGGCAACAATATCAGGCGATTCTTCTCGCACGATGTTGAGATTTTGAAAAATGGCGTCAAGACTGCCGAGATACCAATCTCGGGAGACGTTCATCTGAGGAGGGAGAGCTTCGATGAAGCCACCAAATCCAGCAAAACGCCCCCAGTTTCGACTAAGATGTTTGAGCAGAGATTCAGACTTATACTGGGTGAGAACTTTGATGTGCCGGATCCCTGAGTTGACCATATTGGATAGGACGAAGTCGATAATCCGGTAACGTCCTCCAAAGGGAACAGCGGGCTTAGCGCGGTCGGCTGTAAGGGGCATAAGACGTTTGCCCTCGCCGCCAGCTAAAACCATCGCTAGTGTTTTCATCGTGACAGCATTTAGCTCTGTTAATCTAGGTTGAGCAAGTGTGCCGCTGCTGGTTATTGTTGGTAGACAACGGACCATGCATTAACAAAGAAAGCTATAAAAAGCGCGGCACTAGTGCCGCATAACAGGGCTGCCATACTAGCCGCAAGGGCACTGTCCCAAGCACTTTGAGCCTGGCGACGCACGCCTGGATAGAACGCGATGAAAAGGCCTCCAGAAAAGATTGCGTTGGTTATCCAGAAGGTAAGCTGCGCTCCGGTCATCGCTCGGTGAGTCTAGAGGCTGTTCTTACACCTAGACAAGTCCTTTCTTACCTCAAAAACAACTGAATTACCCCAAAAAAGCCGAAAATCCAGTGATATATGGATGCCACTAGCGGGACTTTTGGGGGTGTGTCTGTAAGGTCTGCATAGAACTATTATGAAGTAGTTGATTTGACTGAATGCTCTTATTTGCAGCTAGCTGACGGAGAAGCCCCCGATAAGCGGGTGCCACCGGAGTGTTAGCTGAATCAGGGACGTGCAATAGGTCTCGTCCGCCTTTGTAGAAGGGGCATAGCCCGGAGTAGAAGCAGGAACTTGGGTTCAACCCAAGTGGATTTCTGCTGTAGTTAACTGGCTATGGCTGACCGACTAAGCAGCTGAGCTCGCTGGCACTCCTGGTTCTTTGTGATAGTTCCTTGCTAGGTGTAACAGACGCTTTAGCAGTGGTTGATTTGGTCGAGTGACCATAGGGGCTCGAAGGGGGGCAAAGCCACCGAACCCTCACACATGCAGGAAACAAGTCAGAGCGCAGTTCGGAGGGTAAAAACACGCTCTAAGGAAGAAACCGAGTTTTAGGTGGGCTTTTGTGGTGTGTCGTCATTGTAGGTGGGTCATGGGCTTGATAGATAGATCTCGGGGGGTGTTGATTACTTTGATGATGTGGCGGCTCGGCGTAGGCGATCCATGATCGCACGACCCAGTCCATGTTCCGGAACGGCTTCCGCTTCGATCACGTCTACGTGGCTGGAGTCTAGTTGTCGTAGCGCGCCGAATAGTCGGTGAGCTGCCTCACGGAGGTCTCCGGTTGGGGATAGTATTTCAACGGCGGCAAACTCAGCGCAATCGGCTTTGGTAAAAGCGAGGCGTCCGACCCGACCGGAGTGCTGGGCTTGGGATGAAGAGGTAATATATAACGGGGTTCGAGGGGCGTAATGATGCCTCATGCGCCCCGGTGAAGCACTGTGGAGCGTATCGGCTTGGGGGATATCTAACGGATAGCCTAAAATAGCCTCTATCGCTTCAACAGCTACCCCGCCAGGCCGCAGGAGACGGGGGGCAGCAGGGCTGCTAACATCCACGATCGTTGATTCCACACCAATGCGGCAAGGACCGCCGTCGAGGATGAGCTCTACTTGTTCTCGAAGCTGCTCTTCGACATGGGCGGCAGTGGTTGGGCTGGTTCTACCAAACGGATTGGCACTCGGAGCTGCCAATGGACCGTCCCATTCGGTCAACAAAGCGGTGGCTACCGGATGCTCCGGTACGCGAATGGCTACGGTGGGAAACCCGGCGGTCACTATATCAGGAACCCGAGCGTGCTTGTTTAACACAAGGGTTAGAGGACCTGGCCAAAACGTATCCGCCAGTATTCTTGCGATGTCTGAAAAAGACCTTGTTAATGCAAAGACGTGCTCGACGGTGGCGACATGGCAGATAAGCGGGTCGGTCAGGGGACGCTTTTTAGCCTCAAAAATGCGCGCCACGGCCTTGGGTTGGAGGGCTGCAGCACCAAGGCCATACACGGTCTCCGTGGGGAAGGCGATGAGGTCGCCGTCGTGGAGGGCTCGGACAGCGTTCTGCAGCGCGGCCTCTGTGGGTTCTGTAATGGCCACCGTTTTTTTCTACTCGAGGATACGACCGGAGTCAGCGCTTTAGAGAGCGTCTTTAAACTCCGGCTGCGGAAATGACGCCGTAGCCTGCGTTTGTGAGGGTTCGGCCCCGGCGGGAGGGTACGGATGTACCGGGCCGAGGGGACGACACGGCCTAGTCCGAGTACTGGCGCATTTCTGAGTGAGGTACCGGTTGGCTGCATCTTGGGAACGAACGGGAGATGATCTTTGATGGCAGTGAGGCTTATCAGTGGTCATGACCACTGTCCCATCCGTAGGCCAAGAGAGTTTGCCCATAATTGGGCGCGAACCTGACTCGCCCATTGAACCTCCTCCGCGCGCGCGGTTGGAGGGCGTGTTTGAAGCCCTGATGGAGCGGAGGTCGTTGGCGGTGCCTAGTCTGCCTCAAGGAGTGCCAGAGCCGGCAGGCATAGGGCAGCGCAGACCTTCGTTACTTATGATCGGGGAGCTATTGGAGCCAGCTGCATCCGACAAACTTTGCCAACGCGGATTTCGCAAGGTGGTGGACGTTGAAGATCTCGTAGATGCCCTAGGAGCACTCTCTGAACGGAGGTATGATGCGGTGGCGCTATGGGATCATGTGTACAGCAAGCCGGTTCGTTTTGTGCGGGCACTGCTGGGGTTTGATGGGCCTTCGCCGGATCCGTTGTTACCCTTACTTGCTGCTCGGGTTCGGAACGTGCCCATTGCGGTGATTCATGGTGGTGGCGGCTACGCTGTATTTCAGAGCGGAGGTCGGTGGTGCCTGTCTGAGGTGGGCGGACCGGATTGGGTCGATGCGCTTCTCGCGTGGATAGCCCTAAAAGATTGAGTCCATTCAACCACATACCGCGACTCCTGTTCGGGAGTACTCCAAACAACTCGTCATATTTTGGCAGAATTCCACTTCCAATTCGGGCGGATTCTGTCAGCCTACATCGCAGCTGTGGATGGTGTAAGATTATTGGTAACGCCGTCCCTCGTTCTGATCGTGTGCTTGTTAGGCGTAAAAGTCGCTGAGGGTGCCCCTGATGACCGATGGCCACCACGCCCACCGGCGTATGGAGATCTTTTAGCGCCGATGCAGTTGAGGGAGGTGGGTGATCCGGGTGTGGAAGGCCCGTCGAAGCGGCGGAGGGTGCCTAATAAAGCAACGCCTCGGCCGGCAGATTCCGACTCACCTCGTCGAATGTGTGATGTGGACCGAGCAAAGCGAGCGGGGATTTCCGTACGGAATGTGGTCCTACGAAGCAATGACTCCCCGTGGAAGGTAATGCGTCGTCTGCAAGTAGGGCGGCGCGATCGAGTGCGTGTTGCTCGCTCGTTTAGGACTCTGGTTCGATTCAAGAAAAGGGCGCCAGGATATAGCATGCGAGTGGCCATCAATGGCCGGGGTCAACTGGCCTGGTTGCGCCTAAAGATCGGCATTCAGAACGCTTTCTGCGCGAGACGAGCGAATGATGACTCGTTTGCGGTGGTTACTCAGGTTTTGTCCATGGACACTCGGTTGGAGAAAATTGAGGGTCTTCTATTAGGTCGTTGGTCGGATGCATTGGAGGCGGCGGGTGAAGCTCGAGCATTGGGGATTTTGGCCGCCTCTTTGTTTCCCCGATACGATGATACCACGCAGGAGAGAGAGAGCGAGGGACTCGCGAAGCTTACGTCGCTAGGGGCGTGGGTGCCTGTGTTCCGGATGATTGTCGAAAAACGATACGTTGAGGGTGAGCTCGTAGGGTACGGTGCGCTTGAAGCTATCGAATTGGACAATGGTCAAAGCGTGAAGAGCATTTTCCGGTTCCCTCAGGCTGGAAATAAGCATGCCTTCTACAACGAACGCGGTCGGCCGGTTCGCCCGGAGCGGTTGCGCACGCCGGTTTTGGATGCACCCATGACCAGCGGGTTTGGCTTTCGAATTCATCCGGTTAAGAAAGAGCGGAGGATGCACAACGGGATAGACTATGGTGCTCCAATGGGGTCACCGATCTTTGCGGTGGAAACTGGGGTCGTGACGCACGCTGGTGAGTTGGGCACCTACGGACGGGCGGTAGCTATTCGCCATCCTGATGGACTGATTACCCGCTACTGCCACATGCGAGACGTGGCAACCGGTCTCATCCCCGGTGATACGGTGGAAAGTGGGGATTTGATCGGTTACGTGGGTTCGACCGGGTTGAGCTCCGGTCCTCATTTGCACTTGGAGACGATCAAAAAAGGCCGTTTTCTTGACCCGCTCAAGTATAAACCCCCAGCGCCTAAGCGTCTCCGGGGAAACGAGCGGAAACAGTTCCTTCGTAAAGCTGGGCAACTTCGCAATCGCCTCGACGGGAAACTGGTCAGCTGATCTCACTAGTATCTCTATTCGGAGCCAATGCTGGTCCTATGATGGTTGATGGAGAGATTAGCGTCCTACGAGCATTCCGAGCGTTTCCCATGCCCAAATGTGAACCAGCGTAAAACCGTTGGGGCTAGGAATAAGAGCCAAAGCGTCAATTGGACCGAGAGGCCCGACTCGGTGGTCTGCGGGGATAGGAATGAATTCTACGGAGCTTTGGCGAGCGTGGTTCATAGCTCGGGGCAGGTGCCACGCAGAGGAGATAAGACCTACACGCTGCCAACCCCGATCGCTTGCGAGCTGGGAAAAAGCGGTCATCTCTTCGGTTGTATTGACGGGATAAGGGAGTTGCGCAATGTGCTGCGGGGGAATCCCGAGACCTTCCAGTAGTTCTTTTGTGTGGGCCGCTAGATTGCCGAGGCCAAACGGTCGAGGACTATACCCGGAGGCGACAAGGACCGGGGCTCGCTGTTTGTGCCAAAGTTCGGCTGCTAGCCGAACTCGATCCCCACTGGGGCCGAGCTCCGGTTGTCCTTGAGGGCTGAGCTGTGTGCCCCCGCCAAGAATGCAGATCGCGTCCAGCGGAGTTGTGTCTGCATCGGATGGGATACGTAACTGGTTTTCGAGGTGGCGAATGAGCTTGGAGCCGATGATTGGGCTTCCGGTGGTCCAGTAGCCCATGAAGACCATCAATGACAGGGCGGATCGCCGCCATTTCATCGTTCGAAGATCCGCAAACATCATGGCAAAGAGCCCGAGCCAAAGGATACCGGTGGGCATAGCGAGACGCCCGGCGACTTTCTGAAAGACGAAGTGTTTAGGCAGGAGAATGCCTATTGCAAGAAAAGTGATGAACACGCCAAACCCGGCCCCAAGACGGAATTTGGGATTCTTTAGGTATTCGATACCGAGCACAATTCCGGCAAAAACCAGTAGCAGCAGGAGCATAGGATGGGGGAATACTTACCCTTCGCTTGGGGTGAAGTGAAGCTCATGCGTACTCCATGGTGCATGGAGCCATCTAACACAGTACAACCGAATGACTTATGAAAGTTGTGGTAGACGAAGAGCGACGACAATCACTTAGGCCCGCTCTGCTTCGCCGACCGAGGCAAGTACGCTCAACGCCATATACCCAACATGATCTCGAAGTGCTGGGATTCAGATTGCGCTACATAGACGTACCAGCTCGCGATCGAACTCGTAGCGGGGTACCCCTGTTGTTGATCCATGGTCATACATCGCGGATTGAGGAGTATGATGCCCTGATTCCCCATCTATCTGAGTACCACCGGGTGTTGGTTTGTGACTTGCCTGGATGTGGGTATTCGGACAAACCTCATGGTCATCCGTATACTTTGCGTCTGTACGAAGATGTTCTCCTCGGCTTCCTAGATGCGCTTCGGGTTCAACAAGCTCACGTAGCGGGGGGCTCTTTGGGGGGGAACCTAGTGCTTCGGTTGGGTTATCGATGTCCAGCACGATTTCAACGGTTGATCGCATGGTCACCGGCTGGAGCGTGGGTACCCACCCAATGGCTTGGAAGAGTCCTAAGGATGGTGGGTAATAGTATGTTGTTTTGGCCGATGGTGTGGGGGCAGTCTCGGTACTGGTACCCAAAAAATTGGCCGGGGCGTCATCGAGCATTGGCAGAAACCTTTGCATACTATCGGGAAGTGTCCTGCAAAGGTTTCCACCGTATGTATTGGGATGTGGTGGCGGAGCAGTTAGAACAAAGTCACTTCACATATGCCCACGAAATCCACCAGCCAACATTGCTTGCTTGGGGGGATCAAGACCATGGTCTCAATATGGGACAGGGGGTTCAGCGACTCAAAGAGTTGATTCCCAACTCTCGTCTAGAAGTTTTTGCCGGGGCACGACACTGTTTAGCAAATGAGATTCCCGAGGATCTGGCGCAGATCGCTAATGGTTTCTTGTCGGAAGGGGATACCGGTGACCTGGTAGCTAGCGCTTCTTAGAAAAGATCGCCGCAATCGGTGCGTGGCACCAAGCGAACTTTACGTAAATACAGCAGAAAGAACTTGGGTTGAACCCAGGTTCTTGCTTCTACGCGGGGCTATGCGCCGCTGCGCGACCCCTTGTTGATTCTTACAGAATCAATTCAAGTGGTCATTGCTGTAGGGTGCGTGGCTCGAGCCCGTTGTCGGAATAAGCGCCCCAAGGTATTGAAGAGTCTTCAATGAACGCTTGTACCTCCGCGTATTTGTGGATGCTAGAAGTGCCCCAAGGTATTGAAGAGCCTTCAACGAACGCTTGTACCTCCGCGTATTTATGGGTGTTAGAAGAGCCGAGATGTCGAAGAGCCTTCGACGACCGCTTGTCTCCCTGAGTATTTGTCGGTGTTAGAATTGCTGTAGGTATCGGAGAGCTTTCGACAACCGCTTGTGTCTGTGCGTATCTGTAGGCGCTAGAAGCACCTTAGGTATCGAAGAGTCTTCGACAACCGATTATGTCTCCGCGTATTTGTGGGGGCTGGAGTCGCTCTTATATGTTGAAGGTGCCTTCGATAACGGCTTGTGCCTCTGCCTGTATGTCTTGTAGATGATCGAGCCCGATAAAGCTTTCCGCGTAAATTTTGTACACCGATTCCGTGCCGGAGGGTCGAGCTGCAAACCAGCCGTCTTTGGTGACCACTTTGAGCCCCCCAATGGGTTCTCCGTTACCAGGGGCCGCGGTAAGAATATCAGTAATCGGCTGACCTGCGAGTTCTCTGGTTGTGATTTGATCTGGAGATAAGTTTTTGAGCGCCGATTTTTGTGCAGGGGTGGCGGGAGCATCTATTCTCTCATAGATTGGGGCACCATGTTGCTCA
The DNA here is from genome assembly GCA_019634385.1 of Myxococcales bacterium. Lineage (GTDB taxonomy): Bacteria > Myxococcota > Kuafuiibacteriia > Kuafuiibacteriales > Kuafuiibacteriaceae > JAHQVK01. The sequence continues at coordinate 56,683 of JAHQVK010000239.1, forward strand.
GTAAGTTGCTGGTAATGTTCACCGGGATCTTTCCCGGTGATGGCCATGAGTTCAGCGGCGGCCAAATCTAAGAGCAGACCATCTTTGTCGGTGGTCCAGACATGACCATTGCACTGTAGAAATGAGGCTCCAGCCGACTCTTCTCCACCGAACCCGTACTCACCGGAAGATAACCCATCAACAAACCATTTGAAGCCCACGGGTACCTCTCTCAATGGTAGGTTATTGGCTTTGGCGACTCGGTCGATCATGCTGGAACTGACCAGTGTTTTACCAACTGCGGCCCCTTTGGGCCAGTTTGGACGATGGGTGAATAGATAGTTTATGATAACCGCAAGGTAGTGGTTTGGGTTGAGCAGTCCAGCAGACTTTGTAACGATACCATGTCGGTCGTAGTCACAATCATTGCCAAACGCGATGTCATACTTGTCTTTCAAGGCGATGAGGCTCGCCATAGCATAAGGAGAGCTGCAGTCCATTCGGATCTTGCCGTCTTTGTCTACGGTCATGAAGCCAAAGGTGGGATCCACATAGTTGTTGACCACGTCTAAGTTGATACCGCTCTTTTCGGCTAGTGGTGCCCAGTAGGCAATACCGGATCCACCCATGGGATCCACTCCAATGCGCAGGCCTGCGCTACGAATAGCTTCAAGGTTGACCGCGTTATGGAGGGCATCAACGTACGGGGTTATGTAGTCAAATTTATGGGTAGTATTGGCTGCCAGCGCTTGAGCAAAAGACTGTCGCTGGATGCCTTGGAGGTTATTTTCCAGTAATTGATTTGCCTCGTTCTCGATCCAAGTTGTGATCTCTGCCCCTGCAGGGCCGCCGTGAGGAGGGTTGTACTTGAAACCTCCGTCCTCAGGCGGATTATGACTGGGCGTAATCACAACCCCGTCCGCTAGGCGATCGGTGCGACCTTGATTATGGTTAATGATTGCTCGAGAAAGGCTAGGGGTCGGGGTGTAGCCATCGTTGATATCGATCATGATATCAACTCCGTGGGCGGCGAAAACTTCTAGAGCGGTTCGATACGCCGGCTCAGAGAGGGCGTGAGTATCTTTGGCAACGAAGAGCGGACCACTGATGTTATGCTTACTTCTATAACGACAGATGGCTTCGGCGATGGCTAAGATATGTGCTTCATTGAAGGCACCCTGAAAGCTACTGCCACGGTGTCCAGAGGTTCCGAAGGTTACCCGCTGCTCACGTATGGTGGGATCGGGTTTGTCTGAGTAGTATGCGGAAATCAGCTTTGGGATGTCGGTCAGTATGGTTTTGGGGGCCGGTAGGCCGGCGAGCGGATGAAGTCCCATGCGGGGGGAGTGTACACTGCTCGTCAGATCCGCAAAGCATTGGTGTCGGGGTAGGGGGGAGAGGTTTTCAGATTAAAAATAGTATGCGCCGCTGAAGTGGAGGCCCCATATGCCGTCTTCGTCAAAGGCAAATCCTTCTGGTTGGCTGAGGTTGATAGTGAACTTGGCCTTAAGGCTCACATCACCGGTACGAAAGCCAACAAAGGGTTCAATTGATGCTTGAGTATCGGAGGTTGCAGGATTGTCGTCTTCGACCCGTACGCCCTGGATACGTACCCCCAGATTGAGGGGGCGCAGATGATAAATGCCTTCGGCGGCACCTTGCAGACCAATTTGGGTACTGTCGCGAACAAATGGAATGAGCATAAATGCTGCAAAATCAGCGGCTATGGTGATGTTCTGGCTAGGATAGAATTCCAGCCGAGCTGGAACCACAAAACTCATAGTGTCTGCCTCGTATAACCACGGATCCCAATTCCCTCGCATTGCAGCAGCGGTAGCGAGAGCCTCTTGACCGCGAGGGCCCTCCCCATCAGCTACGGGTAGACTTAGGCCAGCTCCGGCGCGAAGACGGCCTCGTCCAAAGTCAGAAGTAAAATGAAGGGCTACGAATGGGTTGAGAGCATCGGCATTCGTTCCGGTTAAGGCGTCGGTATCTATAAGAGTTAACCCCCAATCGGCGGTCAACAACAGCTGGTGATTGAGTTCCGCTAAAACGTGTAACGATGGAACCCAGGTTGTATAGCGAATGTTTTCGGTAGGATTGCGGGTGTTGAATCCCAAATTGAGCTCAATATGGGGGTCCATCTCCGAAGCGTGACTTTGGCTCATTGGTATGGAGCTGACAGACAACGCGGTGACAAAAGCAACAATGTGAGGATGTGGTAAATGAATCATCATTATCACCTCGTGGCGCGGCATAGCATACGGCGCTTTTGTTAGTCGTTTGTATATGAGGTTTTCTTCAGTTTTGGTTGTAATGTGCTGGTGCTCACTGAAAGGGTTGGACTATTGAGGATGTCCGAGCACGTTTTCAGTATTAAGTTTTTTTGAAGTAATTCATCAATAGTTGCTCCATTTTGCGAGGAAAGATATCTTTGCTCTTCTGTACGATCTAACGTGTAGAGCATTGTCTCTATCCGCAGAGGCTCACGTAGAAACCAATTGGGCATAGGCCCAACCTCCTGCGGCTATGCCCGGCTTTGCTGGGCTGTTCGACCATGTGAAGAGTTTGCTTGTGATCCAACCGTCTCAAACGCCAGTGCTCCTTGCTGTACGAGAATGCATTTCCTTACATGGCGGTTGGAGCTTGTACGCCAATCAAGTACAGGCCATGGGCGAGGGTTTCGCGGATGGCGTCAACCAGTGCTAGACGAGCGGTTCTTAGGTGCTGAAGTTCCGGTTCATCAAGAAGGACACGTTTTGTGCGATCTTTGTTGCCTGCGCTCAGCCAGCTTGCAGTGACTTGAGCGAGATCGATCAATGCGCGAGTGACAATTGATGGTTCGAAGTTGTCGCAAGCCAGAGTGACTGCATCCGGATACGCTGCGAGGGTTTTGAGGACTGCGCGTTCTTCTGGAGTCACGAGACACTCTGGTTGGATATCACTTGGTACGCCTCCCGCTTTACGTAAAATACTACATGCCCGAGCGTGAGAGAATTGTACGTAGGGGGCGGTGTGACCACGGAAGTCTAGCACTTCCTCGTAGCTGAACGTATAGTCGCTGGTCCTGAGGTTTTTGAGATCCCCAAAGATGATCGAGCCCACGCCGATTGCTTCAACAACGTCTTTTAGGTGCTCCTTGGCGATTTTGTCCGACTGCTCGCAAACTTGTTCGGCTTTTTGTACTGCTTCTTCGAGCACTTCGTCCAAAAAAACGATATTGCCACGGCGGGTGCTCATCCCATGCACGCGACCAAAAGGTACGTGGTGCATATTCTCGGCCCATGTAAAGCCCATAGCTTTGAGCGTCGAAAAAAGTTGGCTAAAATTAAGAGATTGGTCTGCAGCGACAACATATAGGGCTCGTTCAAACTTGAATCGCTTATAACGATCTATGGCTGCTGCTATATCCCTAGTGAGATACAAGGTAGTGCCATCGCTGGTTTTGAGTAGTACCGGAGGTTGTCCTTTGGGCACGACCATGTCCACAACTTCGGCGCCGTTATCTATCTTGGTGCCCGGTTGTTGCCGGACCTGAGCAATGGTTTGCTCAAGGACTTTGGAGTAGAAAGACTCCCCTTCAATGGCGTCAAACTCGACACCCATTCGGTGGTACACTCGCTTAAACTCGTCAATAGAACTATCTCGGTAGCGTTTCCAAATACCGAGGGCTTCTTCGTCGCTGTCCTCCATACGCTTCAGAAAAGCCCGGGCTTGAGTATCGTAGGCTTTTGCTTGCTCGAGTGCCTCTTTGGCCTCTTTTGCTTCTTGAGTGAGTTTTTCGAGCTGGACGTTGAAATTTTGCAGAGGGTCGCTGTCTTTTGTTGCGAGGTATTCTCGCAGTTTTTTCTCCAGGCTCCTTATCAGCTTTTCAGTTCTTTTTTTCTGCTCCTTAGGGAGGGATCCTAGGTTAGTTCGAGCCTCGGTCAGTTGAGTTGCGAGGGCTCGGACTTCAGTGGGCGCGGTGATCGATCGTTGTAGAGAGCCAACATCAGCCTCTCGACTGGCTTTGACATAGACCTCGACCAGGTGTTTGGCGTCCGTTATGCGCTTGGGGTTGCCATGGCGCTCAAAACCGGTGGCCAGAAGACCAAACTGTTTCCCCCAGTCCCCCAAATAGTTGATGCCTTGGACGGTCCAGCCTCGAGCACGGTGAATACGAGCGATGGCATGTCCGATTACCGTTGATCGAATATGGTGGAAGGCGAGAGGTTTAGCGATGTTCGGGGAAGAAAAATCAATGACCACTGTTTTTCCAGCCCCTTCTTGCCCACCGCCGTAGCCGGGGGTTCTTGCGTCGCTGAGTACCGTGTTTGCTAGCAGAGACGCGCTAATCCGAATATTAACGTACGGACCCGCAGCGTGGACATCCACAAATCGCTCGTCAGCGGCTAGCTTTTGAGCGATGCGTTCGGCTATGACCGGAGGTGGAGCCGGAGGGTTTAGAGCTTTGGTGAGCAAAAAGCACGGGAGTGCTAGATCCCCATGGCTCGGGTCAGGAACCTTAACGTGGTGAGCCAGCTCCTCCGCTGATGGATGTGAAAGCCCTTGGCTCTCCACCACCGCCGATGCCAGAGCAGCCTTTAGGGTGGCCATTGGCGAGGACATGGGCTGCTCGTAACGAGACGAATCAATGTTTGGCAAGGACACAAAGACTCCGGACCCGGCGGTACTCAGCGCTCAACTTGCAGAGATAAAAGACCCTCGGCTGGATAAGACTATCGGTGCATTAGGTTGGCTGGGAGAACTGGTGGTGGACGCCAAGCGTGTCCGGGTGGACGTTTGTCTGCCTACACCAGCGTGGCAGAATAAAAGTGTGCTGGAAACGCAGATGCGGGAGGTGTTGCTTCCGTTGGTGGGCGGACACCAGCTAGAGTTTGCGTGGTCGAGCAAAGTCGAGCGCTCTCGGGCTAGCTCATCGACCGAGCTCTTGCCCACGGTGAAGAACCTTATCCTTTTGGCCTCAGGGAAGGGGGGCGTGGGCAAAAGTACTGTAGCAACCAATGTGGCGGCGGCTCTAGCCCATAGGGGAGCCCAGGTGGGACTTTTGGATGCCGATATTTATGGTCCATCCATCCCTACTATGCTCGGAACTGATGAACGACCGGAGGTCTCTGGTCAGCGCTTGGTGCCTATCCATCGTCATGGTCTTCGACTCATGTCGATCGGCTTTATTGTCCAGGCACAGGACGCGATGGTGTGGCGAGGCCCGATGCTTGTACAGGCGCTCACGCAATTTATGCGTGATGTGGATTGGGGTGAACTCGATTACCTCATCATCGATATGCCCCCGGGTACGGGGGATGTGCAGCTGACCATCGCCCAGAGCGTTAAGGTATCAGGGGCGGTGTTGGTCTCAACCCCTCAGGATGTCGCTTTGGCGGACGTGGTGCGAGGCAAAGCGATGTTCGACAAGACCGATATCCCCACCTTGGGCGTGGTCGAGAACATGTCTTATTTTGTTTGTGGGTCTTGTGATGCACGACATGAGATCTTTTCCAGTGGGGGTGCTCGTCGATTGGCGGAGAAGATGGATCTCCCGGTGTTGGGTGAAGTACCACTAGATCCGGAGATCCGGCTAGCTTCTGATTCTGGCAAACCGGTGGTGCTTACACACCCGCACAGTGCTTCGGCTCAGGCCTTGTTCTCGGTTGCGGACCAGATCGCCTCAGATCTGGCAGTGAGAGCTCAAGCTATGACCGCAAAACCAACTGGACTGAAGATTATCCAGTGAAATACGCAGGGTAGTCCCGTGTTCGTCCCCTCAAGCAGCATAGGAGGCGTTGCTGGTTTGACGGAGGCGATTTCGCGGGGCATGAGATCGTTATGGCTGCCAAGGCACAAGCCAAGCCTCCCAGCGGTACCCGAGATTTTTTGCCGTACGACTTGGCGCGACGCACCTTTGTGACCCAAGTGATCCGTGATGTCTACGAGGCGCATGGCTTTGCTCCTCTGGAGACGCCCACCTTCGAGCGGCTTGATACCCTCCTTGGAAAGTACGGTGATGAAGGTGACCAGTTGGTCTTTAAGGTATTGCATCGTGGACAAAATCTGGTCACCGGTATTCGTCGAGCTCACGAGTATATCCAGGAACCGGGAGTCGTAGTGACCGGGCGTTCCGGTGAAACAGCTGCCGGCGCGGAGCGTATTTTGGCGGACCTGGGCCTTCGCTACGATCTCACGGTGCCCCTTGCTCGAGCCTATGCTGCTTACCAAGGGAAGCTGCCGCCCATCTTTCGCCGATACCAGATTCAGCCGGTGTGGAGGGCTGACTCCCCCGGTAAGGGGCGCTTCAGAGAATTTTACCAATGCGATGTGGATGTTATTGGTGCCCAAAGTCTTTCAGCGGAAGCGGAAGTTGCTGGAGCAGTCTCCAGCGTTCTTTGGCGTTTGGGGTTTTCAGACTGCGTGATTCGTCTCAACGACCGACGGATCCTACAGGGTGTAGTTGAAGGGTCTGGGATTCCCAAAGAACTCGAAACGACAGCCATTGTTGCCTTGGATAAGCTGGACAAGATCAGCGAGGCCGAGGTGGTCGAAGAGATGGCATCCAAGGGGGTAGCGCAAGATGCGGCCGGCCGGATGATGAGCATTGTTCTTGGAGACGTCAGCCTCGATACCGTGGAAGCGGCCCTTCAAGGCCACGAAGC
>JAHQVK010000240.1 GCA_019634385.1 Myxococcales bacterium
ACTCGAACAATAGACATGGGCTGGGGCGTGTATTTAAACTCCTAACCGCGTTCTAACTTGTTTCCCATACAGCAAAGCCCTTTTGAATTGATTCTGTAATAATCAACAAGAGGTCGCGCAGCGGGGCATTGCCCGGCGTAGAATCAGGAACTTGGGTTCAACCTCGGGATTTCTGCTGTGAAGGGACCGGCCAACGTATACATAGGTCACGGCGTAGCCGCGTGTAACATTCACGGTTCCTCACGATAGAGAATCTTCTTTCTTTTCCGTTTCAGCGACCTTCCCGCCTCTTGAGGTTGAGTTCCTTCGTTCAAGCAGCTAGAGGCCCGCTGTATGACCACGAAAATTATTGAGTTTCCATTGGAAGACGGCGGATATGTCCGTGCCGAGATCAATCAGCTACCGACTGAGGCCCTCGAAGGCATCGCTTCAATGAATCCTACCGTGGAACGAACTCACACCACCTTTGAGCAAGCCACACAAAACATCCGACCGATCGCGGATAGTCTTCTCGCTTCTCTTACCTCTCTTGATGTATCTCCAGACGAGGTAACCATTGATTTTGGCGTTCGATTTACAGGAGATGCAGGGGTCATACTCGCCTCGGTTAGTACGCAAGCAAGCTGTACCGTTAGACTCACATGGCGGAAAAAGTAGTTCAGCTGGTCATCATACCGTAGAAATTACTTGGGTTGAACCCAAGTTCCTGCTTCTACGCCGGGCTATGCCCCGCTGCGCGACCTCTTGTTGATTCTTACAGAATCAATTCAAAAGGGCTTTGCTGTATTCACACAATACGTCCACGATAAGACGTTTCTACGTACCGTAGATGCCACCGCTATACGCTATCCTCCCACCGCCAAGTCCCCGGCCCCCGTCGAATAGAACCAGCCACCAGCAATGAGCAGCTGGAGGATTACGATCCCAACAAACCAAGCCTTAAAGCTGAGTTTTTTGGTCTTGTGGCGCATCCACATCATCCCCAGCCAGAGTCCTAACGACCCTCCCATCAAAGCGCTACCCAGAAGTACAAGTTCAGGCACGCGCCACCACGGTTGACGTCGGGTGGCCTTTTTCCACAACGCTGGTGGCCAAGTGTAGTCCTTGCCAGCTATGAATTTGTCATAACTACATAGCATCCACGATACTACGTTTACCGCAATACAGTAACTTAGCAGCCATGGAGCGGCAACAACGGTTATCAGCCCACCCATGGTGACTCCTCCAAGACCGATGCCTACAAGCGAAAATTGGAAAGCGGGACTCATTGCTCCATGTTAGAACCTCCCGCGATGTAACGCATCCCCACGGCAGAAAATTCGACCGCCAAACGATCTTCCCCTCACTGCGGCGCAGCGACTTACCCCTATACGCAGTCATCAACAGTCCAAGACGACTTGGTATGTTCAGACCACACCTCAGTCTCAAATCAAGTTCAGCACCCGCGTTTTGAACACTCAGCCCGCAGCCCACCGCTGTTACCGTAAAAACCGCTTGGGCTGCAGCGAATCCAAGAGTTTGTTTGCGATACAACCGGCTCACCAAGCGGTCTTTGCAGTAAAGTCAGGCGAGGGCGTATCTTTACCCTCCGGACCGCGCTCTGACTTACTTCCTGCGTGTATGAGGGGTCGGTAGCTTCGCCACCCTTCCCGGTCCCTCACATACGCGGGATACGGCGTCATCCCCGCAGCCGAAGGGTAAAGACACGCCCTAATCGAGGAGATGGAGTTAGTTAGTCCGTTCTCCCCAATAATCTTCTATAGCAAACCCGACGCGACGTGCAGCCTTTACAACCCACCTGGCAGCGCGAGACTCATAGCTCCTCAGCCTCACGAGCTATGAGGACCGAAACAGTGACATCAAAATTTTGAAGGCCATCAATAAAGAAGACAAATCTTCGAAGTCCAATCGCCAACCGCCCCTTAGGAAGTCTCCGTTCAGCCACCGAAACTCGATGAGCAAACCTCCTAAATGGGTGTTTGGATACCTTACAAACATGAATCAACAACAACCCCCACCTTCGGAATTTGCTTGTGTTGTTCGCCCGTTAGAAACCCTAAGGCAACCCTATTGAACGGCTAGCTTCATCTTGTCCATCACAGACAAACTGTAATTATGTCAGCCATAACTAATTACCTTCATTAACTTTTTCCGTTACAGCCTAAAGGAATAGGCAGACTCCACACGACATCAACCATATGTGCACAGCTACTCACTAACCTATCATAGAGCCCAAATGCGTCGTAGGGATAAATGATACAGCAAGCCCACTTGAATTGATTCTGTAAGAATCAAAAAGGGGTCGCGTAGCAGGGCACAGCCTCGTTGAGAAGCTGGAACGTGGGTTCAACCCAAGGGATTTCTGCTGTAACAGAGCAAGTAGCTCGTTCACCGTGTTACTCACCTACAAGTACCTGCACTAAGTTGAACCACAATTTACCAAAGATACGAATTCCTTTTGCCTATTGAGAGCTCCGTGCTATGTACCATATATCGTCGAGACAGACAGTATCCGTAGCAAATGGTATCTAGTTGAATAAAAAGCATCTAGCCGATAAGCGGCAACTGCTGGCACGGCGGCATAAGCAACGTAAAGCATCTTAAGCGCCTATCAGATACATCATCGAAGGGTCATCTTCGATCTCCTTGATGCGCAAAAAGGAAAAGACATGGAAGCAGCAAACGAAATCATTACCACCGCTATCGAGGCTCTTCGTGGGGAAGCACAAGCTATAGAGGCTAAAATTGCCGCCCTAGAAAGCTCACTATCCTTGGCAGTACAATCAGAGACTCCCAGAACTCCTCGCCGGGGTAATTCCAAAAAGACCTCATCTCGGGTTAGCCTTAAGGTTGCACCCAAAAAGAAGACCCGAGCAAAAGTTAAGGAGCGGTCAACTACTAGGACCAAACAAACGAAAGATAAGCTCCAAACCGCGGCAGAAAAGCGCTCCAAGAGCTGGGATGCAGCCAAAAAGGCGGCCGCCGCTGAACGCATGCGGAAATACTGGGCTCAACGAAAGAAGCAAGGCTGATAGGGCGTAGCCCTACCACATAGATGGACCTTCCCTATGCAGCAGAAATCACTTGGGTTGAACCCAAGTTCCTGCTTCTACGCCGGGCTATGCCCCGCTGCGCGACCCATTGCTGATTCTTACTGAATCAATTCAAGTGATCTTTGCTGTATCTCCTTTCATCCCGTCCGAGGCCTACCTACCCCCGATAAGCTTCACCGACGAAAAGGCATCACGCTATGTGTGCCAACGTACAGCAAAGACCACCTTGTGAGCCTGATTTATATCACAAGTAAACTCTTTAAATGGTCGTGCAGCACGGCACAATCAGGCCTAATCGGAGGTATTTGGGTCGATCCAACCAGTTTCTGCGACGAGGCACCCCCGAAGATAAGTCCACGTTGGTATGCGAAAGCTCAACCCGGAGACAAGCATTTCCCTGAACCCTTGTGATATGCATCAGGTTACCTTCATCATCGGTCGAAATGTTCTCCACTCACGTCCAGACCGCAACGCGACCCAACACTAAAGCACCAAACAGCTTGCACCATCTTGTTACAACGAAGTCTTAGGGCTTAGGGCCTGTCTTTAACTCTCGCTGAGGAGATGACGCCCGTTTCTCACGTGTGTGAACGGTCGGTCCCGGAGGAGGGTACGGGATGTACCGGACCGAGAGGACCGAAAGGGGGGCGGTACCACCGACCCCTCACACATGTGGGAAACAAGTCCGAACACGGGCAAGAGGCTAAAGACACGGCCTACAGCAAGACCACCTGAATTGATGCTGTAAGAATCAACAAGTAATCGCGCAGCGGGGCATTGCCCCGCGGAGAAGCAGGAACTTGGGTTCTGACCAAGGGATGTCCGCTGTATTACGAACTCCGCCAAGAAGTATCGTGATATTGGTGTCCGGCTTTGAAGGATGCTGACCGCAACTGACTAAATAGTCCTAGAAAGTTACCATAGATCACCATACTTTCAAGCCGTTCAAGAGTCAGCGATAGACCTTGTTGGAGTGTAATAACACAACCTCGTTAGGCTTGGTTCACCACATGAGATAGCAACGCACAAAATTATAGCGTTTGCTCATATACGAATCAGTTTCATGGAACCCAAAACGGTCAAAGTAAGATGGCTGATTTTGTCTCTGTACGCTGGACAACACCAACGCAAGCGGCTCCATCAGCGCCGGTCACGTATCTCTCAACTCGCCAACCCGTTTTTGCAAAGCGTGTTTTTCGTGAACACATAAGCTTGTCTCCCCAAACCAAACACCTTCAATTATTTGGCTCTGCCCCACCCTCAATAGACACATCTCTGCAACTCACTGGAAAGACGCCAAATAAATACGTATACGTGAGCCAGTTCGCACCGATCAACACCACACCAACAGAAAGAGGCGAACCCTCACCACCACCGCAACACAACTTGTTATGGCCCACACTATTTCGCTCCAAGACAGAAGCGAACCTCACCACAAGCGCAACACAACTCGTTAGTACTCACACTATTTCACCCGAATAGCTGAACTCCTCATCGATACCATCATCCCCAACCCGCAATTCACGGCACCCGCGAATAGCAAAAGTCTATTTGTTCTCGTCCTTGTAAATCACACCTCATGACCGCGATTTTCGCGGTAGCAAAGCATGCCGATCTAACTCTACTGTTTACTAGCAGGCCATCGGAGAAGTGGGATGGGTGATCCGCGAAGTATCTTTCCCGGGGAACGCTCCGGATGAAGAGGGCGCATACCGGGCGTATGCAACCGATGAAAGGCGAAGCCGGTCCGGACGTTCCCCGGAAAAAGGACCAGCGAAGCGACTAACTCACTTTTCCGATGGCCTGCTAGGGCCTGTCTATAACCCCGAACTGCGGAGATGACGCCGTATCCCGCGTTTGTGAGGGATCGGCCCCGGAGGGAAGCTCGCCAAGCTACACCAACGCATGAAGAACGTGAGACAGGACAATCTTCACAAAGCTACAACATCGATCGCCGAAACTGTGGGCGCGGGGGTTGTGGCTTAGAAGCTCTCAACATCAGCGGTATGCTGAAGAATCGGAAGCTATCTCGCGCCGTCGCAGCCGTGGGCATGTATGAGTTCAAGCGGTAACTTACCTATAAGGTCGAGGAAAACGGCGGCCAAATATATACCGTTGCCCGGTTCTTCCCGTCTTCTAAAGCCTGTTCTTCATGTGGGCATACGCATAAGACCTCAGCTTTAAAGACCGGACATGGACGTGGCCCTCATGTAGAACAGAGCATGATCGGGACCTGAACGCGGCCTTTAATTTCAAGAAGGCGGCCAGCTCGGCCGTGCCAGCACGTGGAACGGATGTAAGACCAGTAGCCCTTGAACCACTGGCCGCTGCGTGAAGATAACAAGGCTACCAATAGACCGGTTTAGCTAGATTCGTCAGAGCGGTGGTGATCTACAACTTCCTTGTCGCAGCAGTTTGCTACCAAAACACATCTAGCTTAAGAAAATAATGAACACCTATCAAGCGGACTCCCCCCAATCATGGAATCATCCTCATCGTTGACGAGCTGAACTGCTCGCCCAATTGGGACCTCACAGCAACCAGAAGAAGATGGTCCACACCCCGCCGCAAGCAAGCACATCCTGGCTGTGGTCTCGTTGGATACAGCAGAAATCACTTGGGTTGAACCCAAGTTGCTGCTTCTCCGGGGGGCTATGCCCCGCGGAGCGACCCCTTGTTGAATCTTAGAGAATCAATTCAAGAGGCCTTTGCTGTAAGACTGAACCACCAATGTTCAAAACTATGTAAGATAAGCGCAGATGATTCATCAAAGCGTTGGGGAAATCACGATCCTGATATTAGCACCCTCTCCATCCAGCTATTCTACGGCAACTGTGCGGCTAGAAATCGCTCAATTTCACACAAAAGACAAAATTTGAGATCCAAATATATCAAATCAAATCTATATTTGTGCTGTTCTGCAAGAACAATCAAGAACCCCACAGAACTAAACATCGGACGAACACTGAGGAGAATCAAAGCCTCAGTTCCTGGCTCCTAAGGCGTACTACAAAAGCGTTGTGTTGGGTTATTGTTTTCAAACAATTCTATCTTTATGAGTGAGAGCAGTCGCGCTATGACCCGCATATGGAGTCAAAACACCTATACATTTGGTTTCTATTTGGTGGTTGGATACTCTGGTCACTTTATACTCTGGGAGGCATCATTTTTTGTTTATCACTTATAGGTATACCCTATGGTTTTAAGTTATTTACGCTGTCCTGGATGGGGTGGAGCCCCATTGGAAAAGCGATCAGCGATAAGCCCCCTCCACTGCGACGAGGACCAGATCAATTTATGACCATCATTTGGATGTTCCCCTTGGGAGTGCTAGTATTTCTCACCCACGCCCTGTGTGCAATCTTTTTCTTTTTCTCGTTTGTTTGGCGCCCGTTAGGACGAGAGCATTTGCGGTTAGTACATGTCAGCTTGCAACCATTTCTTAGAAACCTAAAGTGAAGCTGCAACACTCACTTCGCTCAGCCTAAGATACAGACAAACAGTCATCAACTTCTATACAAAAGAGTATCTGTATATCTAGCAGGACATCGGAAAAGTCAACAATATTCGGTAGACTGGGCTCGGTCATCTATAATCTATCCTACTCATGCGTGATCGTCCGCCCCTAAATCCTCGATGCTCTGTTTGCTTAATGTCGAAGATAAGGTTCCACGCAATCATCCATTGCGTGAAATCAAAAGCATTTGCGA
>JAHQVK010000026.1 GCA_019634385.1 Myxococcales bacterium
GTGGGAGAGTAGGTCGTCGCCACGCCTTTTTGCTTGCCCCTGAAACCACCCCTCGGTTTCAGGGGCTTTTTTTGTGTCCCCAAGTGGGTTTGGTGTGCTGGCTCAGGCGTATAACTTCCCGGTGCTACCGCAAAGACCGCTTGAATTGATTCTGTAAGCATCACCAAGGGGTCGCGCAGCGGGGCATAGCCCCCGCGTAACAGCTGGAACTTGGGTTCAACCCAAGGGATTTCTGCTGTAGCACCCATTGTTACGCTGCATCCACGAGAGTTTCACGATATTAGCCCTCGGTTTCAGAGGTTTTTTTGTGCCCTCTATTGTCTTCATCCGCCGCGCCCGGGAGATGTTCACATATCTCCTTGAGATATTCTCTACGTCCTAACCTGATCCGTTGGATCATCAATACAATCTCCTCACCGATCACAACCCCTTAGTCGGATATTGAACCAAAGAGTTTCGTTGGCTTGGATCGGGGTGAAGGCGATTCGTGAGAAGGTTTAGCTCTCCGGGGCCGACCCCTCACAAACACGGGATGTGGCGTCACCTCCGCAGCCGGAGTTTAAAGACACGCCTTAATGGCGTGGTTCCGCCCTTTCCCAACCACTTTTGTGCTTGGTTGAGGCCATTGCGTCTCAGCCCTCAAAGTCGTTGAAATCTCTGTGGGCTCACTGAGAAGTTTGAACCACTGAACATGTAGTCCTCGAGACTTCTCTTTCTTGGCTTCCGAAATTGCTGAGTATGAATAATGAGAAGAATGAGGAACTGGGGCGGAGGACATTCAATAACAAAAACTGGCGCTCGTTCTATGTATTTCCGCCTTCTATGTATTCTCCACCGCATCTTGCGTTATCATATTTATCAGTTTGTTCCGGTCAGTGAGAGCGGTAAGCGGGGGATGATCGGCCCATTGATCATCAAATCTCTCGTATTTCCAGTTGCTCTGCTAACTCGTGTCCATCCAGCTCCTGCCCGTTCAGTCTGACGTTGGTGTTTACGCTGAGGCTGAGTGCACCGCACCACCTGTTGTGCTAGCCGGCGCAAGTATAGAGCTTCATCGGGGAGCAGACCTGAGAGGTTTTAGGGCTGGTCCATGCATCCGTGGATGGCACAGCGCTTTTCTTCTCTGATAAAATCGTTGGGCCGTGGTGGCGGTTCAGTGTGTAGACTAGTCCTGAGAGCGTTTCCTGGTTACTCAGGAGCCACAACGCTTGCGCCCATACATTGATTGGGTGAGCGGGAGTCTGAAGCAGGGAAGTTCCCGCTTCAGACTTGTACGAGTGAGATCTAGTGGATATAGCTCTGGCGTCTTGCGGTAAGCAGCACTTGTGGTTGGAGATCGATCTGGCGGTTGATGAAGTCCCCTTGGCCCGGCACATCCTATACCCTCCCTCCGGGGCTGACCCTTCACATAGGCGGGAGACGGCGTCATCTCCGCAGCCGGAGTTTGAAGACACGCCCTAGTTTTGCCATGCTTGTTGAGCATCGCGTTGCTAACGAATTTCCTAAGCCAAAACGTTTCAGCTTCGGCGCATATACTTATTGATCCACCGCCGTGTTTTGATACCGCTGTTTGATAACTAGGGGATGTGAGCACAGATAAGGTCCTTCCTTCTGAAGAGGACCCAGATATTCCAATTTGCCTTAATACTAGGCGACCTAGTGGTTGCCTGACTGGCTTTTGGCTTCTTACTCAGCTGGTCATGGCTATTTTCTACTAAAACATGCCTCAGTGTGAACCGTGCAGAAGACCAGAAGAAAGCATACCCGCTTTGTTGCTGGGTTTCGAACTTTTTGACTACATTTATATATATATGCCTTCACTTGTTTTTCCCGAGTCGCGACCTAAGGATTTCCAACCTATAGCGGGTATACGTCTGTGTTTTCGATATATTCTTGAATCTTATATAGAGACGCGAAGTATTGGGCAACTTTGGTGTGCCACGGATATCCTTTTGAGACGGCGAGTGTTGGTGCAATTTATCCATCCGGAGTTGGCGCCAACCTATACTTCAGAAGGTAGGGCCGCCCGAGCCCACTTTTTGGAGGAAGTAGACATTCTTATGCGGCTAAGTTTGGAGTCTACCGGACTAATCGATCGGGGGGAACTACCAGGTGGGTGGCTTTTTGTTGTTTATCAATCGAATGAGGGAGAGTGGCTGAATGCTTTGGCTAAGCGTAAGAAATATTTATCAGCACAGCAGACTGTGAGCCTACTCATTCAACTAGGGAGCCTTTTGAAGCGTTGTCACTGGGCAGGGATTGTCCATGGGGGGATTCTCCCGGAAAACATCCGCGTAGTTGTTTCTGATGAAAAGATAACATGCCATCTTTGGGATTTTGGTATCGCCCGTTTATCTAGCTCCGCGACTGAACAAGCCCAAACTAATAGGGAAGAGAGTGACAGGCTCTTGTCTTCGAGTAATAGGCAGTGGACCGAAGCCACCGATGTCTATGCCCTGAGTCATTCTTTGTGGACCATTTGGAATGATAAGGATCCTGAGGTTCAGGCGTATCCATTGGTAGCTCATGAGATAGATGCAAGTAATATGAATGCATCACTGAGGGTTCAATTATTGTTTGACCGCATGTTATTTACGTTTCGTGAAGAGCTAAGATTTGTGCATGCTGATGATGTCCTCTCGGAAGCCCGCGATATTCGCGACCAGTGTGATGAAGAACTATTGCTGACTAGGCAGCCAAGATCGCTAAGTCCAAAAATACTCAAGACTATCAGTATAGTGGGGCTACTATTAGTGTTGCTAGTCGGCTTGCTGCGTACTTGGTCGCCGGTGATGGGGCAAGATGGATACCAGCAAGCATGGAAAGAATGGTTGGGCTATCGAGATATCACGATTGCGAATGTGGGGATTGTCAAAAAAAAAAGCTGAACGATACCATGATATATTTCCCGCCTGGGATTGTTTCTTTAGGGTGTCGTTCAGAAGATCCAGAATGCGACCAGGATGAGTATCCTCGCTATCGGCTATTTCTTGACGAGTTTTGGATAGACCAAACTGAGGTCACCGTCGAAGCTTATCACACATGTGTTGCTGAAGGCTCTTGCTCCTCAGCAGGCCTGGGGGAGGGGTGCATGGGGCAAGAAGTCACTCACTCATCTTTCCCCATCAACTGCGTTAGTTGGTACCAGGCGAAAATATATTGTGAGTCGCTTGGTAAACAGCTTCCGACCGAAGCCCAGTGGGAGCGAGCTGCTCGGCACCAAGAGGAAGATATTTATCCTTGGGGCAACAAACTTCCTACCCCAATGCGAGCCGTTTTTGGACGAGAACAAAGCCAAGGTATTGAGCCGATCTGCAGTCGTTCCGCAGGGCGAAATGGTCTGTGTGATATGGCTGGAAATGTTCGGGAGTGGGTTGAGAATTGTTATTTGTCCTCGCGTATTACCGAACCGGCGTCATCTGTCCGGGCTAGGAATGCTTGCATATCAGGCATTCGAGTAACGAGAGGAGGTTCGGCCTTTACCGATGCTAAGTGGATGAGGGTTTCGGATCGAAGTTGGTACCCTTCCAATGCCGGTTACCAAGACTTTGGTTTCCGGTGTGTGGTGAGTCCGCATACCAGCCGTACAGCGGGTATGTTTAGTGAGGCCTACTAGACGGACAGCTAACGGTGCGGGAGAATCCTATGAATGTCGGCGTCGTCAGTGCACATCAGCGCTATCGGAGTGGTGCTAGTGTTTAGTAATATTGGGTATGCGGAGAGCTATCGTTGCCAGTCCCATTTAATTTCGGAAGGGGACACAGCCCTTGAGCTGAAAGCACGGTGCGGCACCCCTGACCATATGACTGTGCGGACTCAACTGATTGCGACTGGATTCACCGGTCCTCAAGCAACGCTTTTGGTATCGCCATCCCGCCGAAATGGGCGGGCCGTGGCGTTGACGGCACCGGCGCTAAGAACGGTCAATTATACACGTGAACAAGTGCAAACCTGGGTATACTTAGGCGACCAGACCTCTTTCTCCCGATTGATAGTCATCAAGCGGGGGAACGTGACGTCGATCCAAAGTGTAGGTCCACTTGAACTCAACCCAGATCCTCACTGTGTCGAGGGGCGATTTTCTCCGGGAACCATAGATGCGGTGGTGGAGATTGTCTGTGGGGAGCCAGATGATCGCTCAGTGTGGGAAGAAGACTTTGAGGTTCAGGTGGGTGGCTTTCTCGAGCGACGGCGCATTCAGCGCGAGCGTTGGATCTATAACCCTGGTCCTGGTCGTTTTCTACGGTTGATAGAATTTGCTAATGGAAAGGTGCGGTCGGTAACCACAGGTGGGCGTGCACCGTAGGCTGGACTGACTTCGCTCGCCTCGTCGTGGGTACAAAGCTTGAGTCTGGATGATATTGACGACGTTCGGGGTTAGGCGGCCCGCTGAGTATCGTAGCCTTCAGAAGCCCATCGACGAGCCAGTTCGGCCCTCGTGGAGATCCCTAGCCGGTGGTAGATATCTCGTATGTGGGTTCGAACAGTTTCCACCTGAACACCCAAAGTTTGAGCAATCTCCGCACTTGTTGCACCTACGGCCGCGTAACCAGCTACGGCCCGTTGGGTAGGGGTCAGCTGAGCATCTGATGCCCGGTCGAGAGGTTCGGGGGCGAGCAATTGCCCCATCCAGCCGACACCAAATATTCCCCTTGCGGTTCTTAGATGAACTCGTCCTCCATCGATCGGTCCGCAAATCACCGTGGTATCCTGAGCGCATCGTACCAAGGCTGATAAGCTTCTAACGCGGTCTGCGTTAGCAAACCATGGTTCAACTGCGGCGTCCGCCGCCAATAATTTACCTCGAAGATCGACAGCTAGAGAACCGTTGATTGCCATGAATGGCACTCGGGTTCGGGTTAGCAATGGCTGCATCGCGGGGAGTAACTCATTGAGGAGGTATCGCCACTGTCTGCTAAAACGCTGTACTCCCGGCTTTCCAAAGAGGCCCACATAGGTATGGATTCGATCATCGTCTCCGACGAGGAGTCTCAGCTCTGGCCCCACGACAGAAGCAGATATGTCTCGGGCCACGGACTCCTGCATTGATGAGGGACATAGGCTATGTAGCGTTCGAGGGTCGGGACGACTGAAATCGGGAAGCGGGCCGTGGGCGAGTCGCCAGAGGACCGTGGACATGGTTGTTGGAACTTGGCCATGGACTACCAGGCTCCTGGTGACGATCCCACTTCCAGGAACGTGGCCGAGATCGGCGATGGCTGCGGCATGAACCGCACTGAGTTCGACCAATCGCTTAGCTAGAGCTACTCGCCCAAAGCCGGGGTCGAGCATGTCCTGAGAGAGCGCAAGCACGGAGCATTTGGGCAATGACGGCATAGCCATCTCCGGAGCATCTAGTATGCCAACACCAGTGGTGGCTAACTAGCTGTTAGTAGCCTAGTCGCCGATAGTAAAGGATAAGAATCTATCCAAATATATCTCCGATCTGGTGTCTTGGTTGTTTGGTGATGGTGGGTGAGAAGTTCGCGGTTTTAGGATGGACGGTACCTAGGAGTCGGGATTGGCTAGATTATTTGCGCAGAGTTCCTAGAAGCTGTCTTCCACGTGATTGTTCTACCCTTGCTCTCGGCGTTTATGATCGGTGGGATCCCGTTTGGTTGGTTACTCGCACGTCTCACGGGTGTGGATGTTCGGTGGGCGGGAAGCGGGAACATCGGTGCGACCAATGTTCTAAGGTTGACCAACTGGCGGGTTGGAAGCCTGACCCTCTGTCTCGATACCTTGAAAGGGTGGGCCCCGGCCTTGATTGGTAGTCTTGGGGGCGAGGAGCGGCTTGCAGCGGGTATGGGATGCGCCGCCATTTTAGGTCACGTCTACTCTCCATATCTAGGATTCAAAGGTGGAAAGGGGGTGGCTACTGCGATGGGGGTATTTCTTTTGCTGAGTCCCTTGGCTGTTGGGGGGGCAGTGGTGCTTTTTCTGATGGTGGTGACTGTAGTCCGAGTGGTGGCCGTTGGATCTATTTTGGCTGCGGGGGTGTTGCCGCTACTCGTCTTGGCTACCAATGGTCTCGGATACGCGTCCAGTTTGGCGGGGTTTGCTGGGGTGTTGGTCGTCACTCGGCATGTGCGCAATATCCGACAGCTGTTCTCACTAAATGAGACTAGTGATCTGGGATGGTCCAGACCGGGGGCCGAAGACCCCAAAAGTGGCGTTCGTGGGGACATAAGACCCAGCGTCTACGGCCCACTCAGGAAAAAGGCTAAGATACAAACGAGTGAATAGCCCGGTGTACGGGCAGAATACGACAAATTTTGATTTTTAAGCTGATGAAGAAATTTATGGCCCAATACGTGCTGTATAACGGTCCATGGTCTTCGCAACGAAACTTCACGCGACTGATGACGATTTGGCTCCGCGCCGCCCAGCCACCGTTGAGGCGGTAGATGCCCGCCTGTCGGTGTGGGGCCAAGCTTCCCGTAATGCGATTGGCCGACGAGCAGACGCACTTTCTGCTGCAGCTAGCGCTTTTGCTGAGCGGCACGGTCGAGAAGCTGCGGTGCTATCGTCGATGCCCGTTGATGGCGTTGAGGCGGTACTTGGTCGTGATCCCACTAGCTTGGGGTTGCTTGCGGCCACAGTTCTGCCATCTGCCGTTCGTTCTTCATGCCGAATACTGTGGGTTGATCCATCTCGATTGACCGAAAACCTGCTGCTCGCTCTCGCACCCCATTTGGAAGCTGCCCGTGCTGAAATTAGGCGAATCCAGGCCCTCCATCGTCGGCGTGCGCGACTTTGGCGCCACGATGTTGAGCGACTCAACCAGCTTCGGGAAGACGTTGAAGGTCTCACGGTGCCTCGCGGAGGGGATAAGGTTGTTGAAGGTGTCCTAGAGACACTCGAAAAGCTCCGACGCTCGTAAGAATCAGGCGTGGTTAGGGGAGCAAAGCCTGCCCATTGCGTACGGGCTTTATGGCTGGGCGACCGCCGAGGTTTAAAAGGGAGAGCGTTTTGGATCAAACGGTGGAACATTGCCGGTCTTCTGTTCAGTTCCCATCGTCTGATTACAGCGTAGATGAAGTGCTGATGAATCATTTGCACGAGTGGCATTCCAGAGAGTGTGTCCCGAAGAGACAGCTTCGCCGGAGTATCATGCTCGAAGCGTGAATACGCTGTTGGATGATCAGAGTTGCGGAGTGCACAACCGCGCCCAAGAATGCATAGGGCTCGAATGGTGATACCAGGCCGCTCACTATTCTCGCGATGTTGGAGCCGCTGACCCCGCCATGTGAGTCGTGGGTGAAAGCTTCGTATCTGAACAAATGCTTTCCCGCTGAGACCAATACGACTTTCACCCACTTCTGATAAAGCGGGGACCCTGAGCGACCAGATGATGGCTGCTATTGGCACCATGCTCAGCCACACAGTGCAGAATGAATGGCGAAGTTTAAAGGTAGCTAGATCACATGGGTGATTTAGTCTGCATGGAGACTTCCGTACCCATAGTCATGGCGAGCGATTCCGTAAGCTGAAATTACAACTGCGGAAGCTTAGGCTGGGGGGGGAGTTTGGCTGGAATTTCCACCATCTCGCCGGAGGACTGGCTGTCAGGATCCGTAAGCAATGACCCTGACTCTGATTGGGGGCTAGAGTCACCGGCTAAGAATTCGCTCCCACTCTCCGTGCTTGTAGGTTTTTCTGGTTTTACTTCAGCGGCGTCCACTGAGGATTCTGTGTCAGCTTCAGTCTTACTGGTGGTCTGATTGTCTTCCTCTGCCCTCATAGTCCCGCTTTCAGCGCTTTCTCTGGGCCGGACTTCGGATTTTGAGGTCTCCGGTTGCATCTCTGAGGTAATCGTCAGTACTTCCTGTGCATTGGAGGATTGTGACGTTGCCTCAGCAGCTTGAGCTACCGGAGGGGCTTCTACCACGGGGCGATTGGGCTCTGCTTCCACGGCCGGTGTCTCTACGGTTTGTTCATCCGCTGCATTGGTTCCTACCGACTCTATAGAGGATTTGGTTGAATCACCCTTAGCTTTGCGTTTCCGTTTATTGCGGCTTGGTTTAGGAGCCAGCTGATCCGGAGTTTTAGCGCCCTCATAGCGGCGCCGGAGGGTAGCGAGACGATCCTCAGCAATTTCTAGATGCCCCTTAATGACTTGGTAAGCAGCATGGTCATTGGCTGCACGGCGTTGGGTGGCTTCTAGGCGCTGTTCGAGCTTTTTTATGTCCTTCAGGCGGGACCGGTTGGTATTTGCTGCAGCGGTTCGAGTTGCCTCGAGTTCGCGCTCCAGCGAATCGATCCGGGACTCCGCCGATGTCTCCGGGGTTGTGCTAGGGGTTGGGCTTAGCGCTACTGCTTCTTGCAACCGGGCGGCGGCGCGAGCGGCTTCCTGTTGACGCCGTTGTTCATTTTTTTCGAACTTGGTGATCCGCGCTTTCGCTTCACTTAGCTTGTTTTCGAGGGTGGTTATCGCTTTCCGGTGGCTCTCTTCTAGCTCAAGACTGGATACACGTACCACTTGGGCCGCGGAGCCGCTGTTGCTCACTGAGCTTTCTACCTCCGGTTCGGCTAGTTTTGGTTCCGGACCTCGTCGCTTGCGTGAGCTTCGTGTCTCTTGGGCCGCCGCCGCGCGCGATTTTTCCAGCTTAGCTTTGGTGCTTTTAAGCTGTTCGCGAAGTTTTTCGTTCTCTTCCCGCTTAGCCTTGTACTCGCTTCGGACCTTCTGCGTCGCTGATTCAGCTTCGTTGATGGCGGCGGCAGCCGCCTGGGCTCGAGCTTGTACAGTGGCTAACTGTCGCCACAGAAAGATCGCCGCAGCAGCGGCTATCGCAAAGAGGGAGAGGAGGATGAGCTGAGATTCGTTCATCGTTAGACCGATATCCGAGACAGAGCGCATAACAATCGCGAGACACAGCGGCAAGCACCACCCGAAACGGAGGTGCTTAGAACCGGCTCAAATCCTGGCAGGCGCGGAGGTGACACTCGTTGACCCCACCCGAGGTGGATGGCGTCATAGGGGCCCATGCCGTCATTATTGCCTGCTTGTCTCCTGTTCTTTGTATTGACGCCGGACGTTGAAGGCTCCTCGCTCCGGCGCAGTCCTGTGGTCAAAGTTGTTGAGCAAGCGGGGCCTGCGGTCGTGAATATTGCAGCCTCGTCTCGTTCAACTCCTTTTGCTCGTGGATGGTTAGAGGGTGGTCCCTGGGACAAATTTTTTGGTCGACAACGCCGAGTTCCACGAGGGGTTCAGAGTAGGGGATCGGGAGTTATCATCGAAAAAAATGGCCTAGTGCTGACGAATGAACACGTCATTGCCGGTGCGAGCGATGTCACCGTCACTTTAGCGGATCGCCGAACATTCAGTGCGGAAGTGATCGGTTCGGATTCTTCCTTCGATATTGCGGTACTCCAGATTGCAGATGCTAGGAATCTACCTGTAGTTCCTCAAGGAACATCTCAAGATTTAATGATCGGAGAATCTGCGGTCGCTATTGGCAACCCATTTGGACTGGCGAATACAGTGACCACCGGGGTTGTCTCCGCCCTCCACCGGGTTATTGAGGTTGAGGATCGCGTCTATGAAGATTTTATCCAGACTGATGCAGCAATTAACCCTGGGAACTCAGGGGGGGCGCTTCTGAATATTGAGGGCAAGTTGGTAGGTATAAATACTGCCATTTACTCCTCGGGGACCGGGATCGGGTTTGCTATTCCCATAGACAAAGCCTTAGCGGTGGTTCGTGAAGTCATCCGGTTTGGGGAAGTGCGACCAGCCTACACTGGGCTTCTGGTTGATCCTCACGGTACGAATGGCGCTCAGATAGTTGCGGTGCTTGCCCGTAGTCCAGCGGCGGAAGCAGGCCTATACGCGGGCGACGTGATCGTTGATTTCGGTGGACAAGAAGTGAAGGACGGACGTGCTTTCCGTCAGTTGGCTCGGGTTCTGGTACCTGGGCGTACGCGGAAAATCACCGTGCGCAGGGATGGCCAGCGAACAAATTTTATGCTGCGGGTTCGTGAACTTGACATAAACGAGGTTTCGAAGATCGCCGAGCGACGATTGGGCTTGGGTACGCGGGTGCGGCGGGGACGGGTAATTATCCATCGAGTGGTTCGGGGCAGTGACGCTGACCAGGTGGGAATTCGCACTGGGGACATTCTTGTTGGTCTTGCTGGTCGAAGAGTCCGCCGTGATGGTGATCTTAGGCCCTTACTTGCCACTATCTATGACGCCGATGAAGTGTCCGTCATCATCGGCCGCGATGGGCGAGCCTACAGCGTTACTTTGGGACTCGGTCTTCCGTAGCTGTTGCCACGCGGGTATTTGAGGATAATTTGTCCCAATGGCTGAAGAGGTAGATCTACTGGAGCAGCGGGTAGAGGCCTGGATTCAGGACGATATTGACCAGGCGGATCGTGCTTCACTCTCAGACTTACTCCGGCAAATGCGCGGCCCTGACCGGGCTGAGTCCGAAGCCGCGCGCAATGAGCTTGTCTCTCGCTTTTCTGGACCGCTCCGGTTTGGTACGGCGGGTCTTCGCGGGCGGGTCGCCGCGGGTGAAAGTCGAATGAATCGCGCTACGGTGGTTCGGGCAACCGCAGGACTTGCTGACGCTCTTTTAGCATCTGTTGGGCAGGCGACCACGAGAGGGGTTGTTTTGGGCCGGGACGCCCGCTACGGGAGTTCTGCATTCCAGCGAGATGCGGCCGCAGTGTTGTTAGCTAAGGGCTTTAGAGTGTGGCTGTTGCCGGACACGGTACCAACCCCGGTTGTTCCATTTTCTGTCCAATGTCTGGATGCGGCCGCTGGTATTATGATTACCGCGAGTCATAACCCGGGTTGCGATAATGGGTACAAAGTTTACTGGAGTGATGGCGCTCAGATTGCGGCGCCCATAGACTCGAGCATTGCTCGGTCGATCGATGTTCAGCCGTCTCCTAATAGTATCGCTCTCGAGCCTCCGGAATCCCACTTCGGTTGCGAAGAACGGCCCGACCTCATCCAGAAATACTTAGAGACTATGGATAGAGTAAGTTGGTGTCCAAATGCACCCGTCCAGGAGCTTGAGGTGGTGTACACCCCGCTTCATGGCGTGGGAGGGGCAATCTTTCTGGAGTGTTGTCGTCGTCGTGGAATCAGCCGCATATTGCCGGTGCAAGAACAGTTCGATCCCAATCCAGCTTTTCCTACTGTGACTTTCCCAAATCCGGAGGAGCCGGATGCTCTCCGCCTGGCTATGAAGCAAGCTGAGATTCGTGGAGCGGATTTAGTGGTGGCTCACGACCCGGACGCGGACCGATTGGCAGTGGTCGTAAAGGAGCCAACGCAGGGTTGGCTGATATTGTCTGGTAATCAAATAGGAAGCCTTCTGGCCCACTATATTCTTCAGCAAGATGAGCCGAACAGTCCTCAACGTCTGGTGGTCAATACATTGGTATCAAGCCGACTGTTGGAAGAGATGGCGAAGCAGATGGGCGTCCAATATGAGGAGACGCTCACCGGATTTAAACATATTGCAAAAGCGATGATGGCTGCCGAGGAGCGGGGATTACGGGCCGTGTTTGGTTATGAGGAGGCTTTAGGCTATGCGGTGTCTCCCCTTGTTCGTGACAAAGATGGGATTTCAGCTGGGTTACTCATTCTAGAACTCGCTGCGGCACTCAAAGGGGAAGGAAAGACACTTTGGGATCAGCTAGCAACTATCCATCGAAAATATGGCCTTTGGGTCAGTCTGAATTGGAGTATCGGTGTTGATGGATTAGATGGCCCAGCACAAATAAAAGACCAGATGGATCGATTTCGGACAGCACCTCGGGCTTTTATTGAGTCACTCAACGTGGTAGCAGTTCGAGATTTAACTCTGGCAGTACCATCGATCCCCCTCGTGATTTTTGAACTTCATGATGGAGGCCGTCTTTCGGTTCGCCCTTCAGGTACGGAGCCCAAACTCAAGTTTTACCTCGAACATCGAGTCCCATGGCCAGAGTCTGTGAATTACGCTGACGCTCAGAAAAGAGCCAGTCTGCTGCTTCAGGCCGCAGCTAACAAGGTTGCGGAGCTTGTCGGGGGCACTTTTTCATGACCCTAATTGTGCATAGTTTGCTCGGAGATATTGACGAAGGGGGCGCCTCGTCTTACGCGATAGATTAGATGAAAAAGGTAGAGGCCATCATCAAACCATTCAAGCTCGACGAAGTCCGCGAAGCACTTGGACAGGCCGGAGTTCAGGGTATGACCATTACTGAAGTGAAAGGATTTGGACGTCAGAAAGGACATTCAGAGCTCTATCGAGGGGCCGAGTATGTCGTAGACTTCCTACCTAAGGTCAAACTTGAGGTGGTCTGTGCTGATGAGGAAGTGCAGTTGGTTGTGGATACCATTGAGGCGGCGGCCAAGACTGGCCGCATTGGTGATGGGAAAATATTCGTATTTGAAGTGGCCGAAGTGATCCGCATTCGTACTGGCGAACGCGGCCCTGGTGCCATCTAGATTGGTGCTAAGCGTTCGTTTGGCACTATCGCACATGTGTTTGTGTTAGCGCGGGTATGTGTTAACGCGGCGCGATGACTTGGCTCGAGGAGGTTGCGTGTTTGCCGCTGCCCCCAACTCCCTGGGAATCGTGGATACGTGCTGGGGCGCAATCGTCGCCCTTTTTGGCGTTGTTGCCGGGCGTAGGGGCTGCTCCGGGCCAATCAAGGGTCGGTGGTGAGCGGGGGCGCTTTGGGGTCGTGGCTGAACCTACCCGGGTGGAGGTGCTAACCGAACCCGGTGTAAAGCCTCACTGGTTTGAGCCGCCAACGATGGGCGTCAGAGTTGTTGCACTAGGCTATGAGGCCGGCTACCCGCTGGTTTTTTTGCCTCCACCGTCCCCACCCGGTGGGCAACCATTCGGAGTGCTTTTTGATTGTGAGCATGGGTGGATTATTGATGGGCTACGCCGTTGTTACGGTCAATTTGGCTCCCCACCGTCCCTAGCGGGTCCTCTGCCGGATGTGAGTCGTTTGGGGCCAATGACAATAGCGCCGCAGGACACGGATCAGAACCATATTGAACGTATACAACAGGCTCTTAGATATATTTCCGAAGGGGAGATCTACCAGGCTAATTTGGCTCGTACCTATCAGCTTCATGGGCCCTGGTCTGGGTTGGATTTAGCTTTGGCTTTGGCGACACGTAACGTCGTGGCCCATGCTGCTTATTTGCGGTGGGACAACTTCGAGATTGTCTCCAATTCTATGGAGACGTTTCTTACCTATGAGCCGGTCCAAGGGGTACTCAGTAGCTTTCCTATTAAAGGGACAGCGGAACGGGTTCCGAACGGAGCGACACCCAACCTTCAAGCGGATGAAAAGGAACGAGCGGAGCATCTGATGATCGTGGACTTGGTTCGCAACGATCTCGGGCGAGTGGCTGCTCCGGGTTCGGTTGAGGTCGAGGTGCTGATGGGTCTTGAGGGGTTTCATGGAGTTTACCATGCAACTTCGATGGTCAATGCCACCCTGAGTAAGTCTCGAACCATGGCTGATGCGGTGCGAGCATTGTTTCCCGGAGGATCTATTACGGGAGCTCCCAAACGACGGGCCATGTCCATTATCCGAGATCTTGAAGTGGCCAGCCGGGGATTCTTTACTGGTAGTATTTTTCTCTTGACCCCAGATGGCTATGTGAGCAGTTCGATTCTTATACGCACCGTGTTGGTGGATGAAAGGGGCGCGACGCTAACTGTGGGAGGGGGCATTACTATTGGGAGTGATCCTTTACGGGAGTTGTCGGAGATAAATCATAAAGCGGCGGTTTTCAGAGACGTCCTCTCGACGCACTAATTTGCTCAGCGTGTTTTTCGAGCTCGGAGTCTCAGGCAAACTAGGCCCAGCCGCAATAGTTCCCCGTCAACTTGTCAGACACGCTTTTGCTGTTCGCGCCGAAGTTTTACTGGCGTGTGGTGGTGCTTGGGCTTATGCGATCGTTGTAGTGAGGGAAAAGTCTCGCAGTGAGGTCTATCCAATGATTTTCTTCGCGTTCGCCGGGTGTGCGACATTGCCCTCTTTGGTGGATGCTTCCGCCTCTGATGCTCATCGATGGTCAGTGTATGATGAATGGAAACTAGAGGAGGTGGAAGATAACTATGTGCGTCGTGCGGATGGTATCTATTCAACGAGGCGCTGGGTACAAGCTTGCCCGGAAACCAAACGACTGGCCGAGCCGGTATCTCATCTGCCTAAGGCGCTTTTGGGATTTTTAGGTTTTCTTACTGGTATCGGCTCCGTCGATCTTGTGGGGGACATAGCCTATGAAAACCGAGTCACCGATTTTCCTGCTGTTCGAAGAACCGATCAGGGGCTCCCGAATGAAGTCAGCTTTGTTCTGTTGGGGATCGGCGTGACGGGAATCATTTGGTCTCTAGCTACAGACCAGATAGCACAGTCCGAGCCGCCCGCTGATGAGGTGGTGTCTGCTTACAACCAATGCTTACAGCGTCGGCTCGGACTGGAGCAAGATCAATAAGAGCTAGTCAGGATACTAATACTAAGGAGCAGCTGTTACCACAAGTCCCAGGGTTGATGCGAACCAGATGTCCGAATTGGGATTAGGTGGGTCCTCAGTGTAAATAACGCTCTCACCGAAGAACGTATCTGCGTTTGCATACTCCACGCGGTTATCCAAGCGGATGATGACGTGGTCGATGGGTTTGTAATCAAGCGTTACGGTGCCGGTGACCAAGGTGTCGTAGGGTGTTCCGAAGAAGCGATCCGGGTCGTTGAGAACTTCACCCCGAACTGCAGCACCCACGGTCTCGCTCAGCGGAACACCAAGTGCGAGACTTGCACCCCAATAGATCGATGTATCGGCTTCCGTCTTGTCAAGCGCGATAGCGTCTGGGGAGCTGATATATAGGTCGGCATTGCCCACGACAGAAACAGGACCCAGGCTCGCGTTAATGACCAGGTCAAAGAACTGCTCAAAGCTGTCGTCAATGTTGGTGACAGGGGCATTCTCGCCGGCGCCAAAACCAAAGCCAGAACTTGCAGCACCGGTGTAGTAGCCGAGGGCAGCAAAGAACTTATCACTGGGTGACAAGCTGAGTTGTACACCAACATGGGGGCTCTGATTATTATCTATATTGAGATTGGTTCCATTAACCAACAAGAAGGTAAGACCAATTTGTTCCGAAGCCTGAACTCCGACTCGCAATCCAGTGTGATAAAATGGTTGCATGAGATAGTACAGCGCACCTCGGGTATAGTTGAGGTTTTGCCAGCTATCAGCAACTTCTGCTCCGTAAATGGTGTCAAACTGGCCTACATCAAAGGTCAGAGTATCGCTTGGTGACCACGTGAGGTAAGCCTGCTTGAGGGTTTGAAATACTGGGTCTCCGCCAGCACCCGTAAGCAAACGATTGGCGCCTTGGCCAAAGCGAAGGTTCAGGGTTGCGCCGAAGTTTTCACCTTCGTAGGCAAGATCCAAGATTCCGAAAGCTAAACCAAAGCCATGCGCAAAATCAAAAGCTCTGTGAGGTACATTCCCGGTGGCGGAGGGATCCTCGGGGAGATTCCAATCCACCATGTAGAATGCGTCTACCGCAACATTCCCGGTGACATTATCTAGCCAGCTACCCTCTTTTTCCTCTCCTTGTGCGGAGATGGGTAGACTTAGGCTGACGATCGCAGCACCATGTAATAAGAAAATTTGGGACAGTTTTCTCACTATGTATTACCTCGCTTAAAAAAAACTAGTATGCGATAGTAGTTCTCCAAAGAGTTGTGAGCTACATCTCGCTCCAGGCTGAGTTTGGTACTATGAGGCAGCAGCATTGACGCTTAACCAATGGCTGTCCTTCAGGGATGACGTCACCACCTGGTAAGGCAACGTCACCCCCAAAGCTGCCGGGTGACTACATCTCTTTTATATCTTATTCTCCGGCGGGGGCTTGTTGAGCAGATGGTGATACACCGGGTGCACCAGGGACGGTAGCAGAAGTATCAACTGATCGCATACCTGACATATCGTCCGGTGCGTAAGCACGCATGCGCATTTCGGTGATGTCCAAACCGAGCATTTCCTCTTCCTCGCTCGCACGCAGTCCGATAGTTGCTCTGATCAACAACCACACTATGGATGAAGAAATCAGCACAAATCCGCCCACGGCCGCGACTCCAATGAGCTGGGCAACGAAGAGGGTAGATCCGCCACCGAAGAGCAAGCCGTTACCGACGTCGGAGCTGAATTGCTCTTGAGCGAAAAGACCTACGGCAAGAGTTCCCCATATACCGCAAACCAAGTGAACACTTGTAGCTCCGACTGGGTCGTCGATCTTAAGGGCATCAAAAACTTCTACAAAGACCACTACGAGGGCACCAGCGACAAGACCAATGATGATGCTGCTGAGATCTGATACCCAAGCACATGGAGCGGTAATACCAACCAGCCCTGCGAGACATCCATTGATCATCATCGATAGGTCAAACGAACGACTACGTAGATAAGCAGCTAGGATAGCGCCAGCGATACCAGCAAGTGATGATAGGAGCGTTGTGGTAGCGATATGAGCGATATCGCCAGGGGCAGCGGCCATGGTACTACCAGCGTTGAATCCAAACCAACCCACCCAGAGAATGAAACCTCCGGTTGTTGCGAGGGCCATACTGTGCCCGGGGATTGGCCGCACCTTACCCTTTGCATCGTACTTTCCGATGCGAGGACCGAGGATTAAGGCTCCAGTGAGCGCTGCCCATCCACCCACAGAATGTACTTGCGTGGATCCTGCAAAATCCCAGAAGCCCATGTCAGCCAGCCAACCGGCCCCCCAGATCCAGTGTCCGGTGATGCTGTAGATAATGGCGACCAAGACAAAGGCGAAGACTAGGAATGATTGGAACTGGATGCGCTCGGCGATGGCCCCGGAGACGATGGAAGCGGCAGCCATAGCAAAACAGGCTTGGAAAAAAAACTTGGCTTCTAGCGGAACTCCAGCCCAACTTAAGGAAGAGAAGACACCTGCGTAGGCGTCATTCATGCTTGGGCTGTTGTCTGCCCCTGCTAAGAGGAAACCTTCGAGTCCAATGTATGGGTTCCCATCGGCAAACATGAGTCCGAAGCCAAAAATGAAGAATGACAGTCCAGCCATGGCTGCCACAGAAAAGTTCTTTGCGAGAATGTTGACCGCGTTCTTTGCTCGACAGAAACCAGACTCTAGCAACGCAAATCCCGCATTCATGAAGAAAACAAGAATGCCGGCGACAACGACCCAGAGCGTGTCTACGATAACCTGAACTTCGGGATCTACGTCTGCCCATGCCACAGATGAGGTCAGCAGTAGGGGGAGCGCCAGAGCTCCAGATCGAAATACAAGACGCATGATATCTGTTATAGCAATTCTCAGACCATGCACGTGAGTTTCGTTTTTATCGAAAAAACCGACAAAATTGTTGGATAGTGACATCGCTCCTACCTAGACGTAGGGGCTGAGTTAAATATGTGCATCCATTCGTAGGGGTTACGGGAAATATTTGTCGGGTCTTTTCTCCGTATGATGTACCTGCGAATACCCGTTAACGATCGGGGTTTGGGACGCCCTTTGCCTCAAAATGGGAGTCAGGACAATGCTCTGCCCGCTGCCATTGTATGTTTTGGGGTGAAGCCATCAGGAAAAAGCATCAACAACCGAGTGACGAAAATGTCGTGTTACGGGGGTACCGCGTCTCTGATTGTACTTATTTCTGTGGTGGGACTACCATGGTTGTGGGGAAATCGCTAGTTTCTATTGTGAGCGCTTAGGACAATTCGTTGTTGTCTCGTTCTGCTTTGGGCTACTTAGGTCAGTGAGTCACGCTACGAGCGAACTTGGGTTGTAGCTCGTTTATGTTTCCATCGGTTTGTGAGGAGTCGGTGGCTTCGCCCCCCTTTCGGGCCTCTCGGTCCAGTACATCCCGTACCCTCCCTCCGGGGCTGACCCCTCACAAACGCGGGCTACGGCGTCATCTCCGCGCCCGGAGTTAAAGACACGACCTAGTCCCCGCTTCAAAGGCGATTCACGAAGGCATTTTGCGTGAAACAGTCGCATGAAGAGGGAACATACTGGGTGGAGACGACCGATGGGGGTCGAAGGCGGTTCAGATGTTTCACGCTAAAGGCTAGCTGAGATGCCTGACATCTTTCAACCGGCCGGCTGGTACTGCCTCATCGAGGTAGTGTGAACCTCATCGAGGTAGTGTGAACCGCGATGAGAATATGGAACCCAGTCTATTTGGACCATCCTCTCCTTGGTGAAGATGGTCCATGTCTATAAATGTCTATAAGTGTGGTGATGCTTTCCTTGGGCCTATGTCCACGAGTATGATGGGTGGTTCGGCGCGTTGCTTACTTATGGATATGTCTTAGGAGCAAAGTGATGACCAAGTTGGTGCCCAAATGCATGGGCACGGTAACTCCGTCGCCGGTTTCTTAGGCGGTGAAAAAGTCGGCTGCCGTTGCTTGACAGTTGCTAAACTGGTCAGCAACAAACTTTGGGTATGGCTTTGGCGGAGAAAGTTGTTTGCAACGGCATATCCTTCGACCTATCTCTCTGCCTCGCCCCAGTACTGATTATTGGCCTACTCTTGGTAGGGGTTGGGCCGCCGTAAATCGACGAAAGTCGAAGCAAAAGCGGCCCCGCACCCGAGAAATCGGTTGCGGGGTTTTTTTTTACCTGGAGACGAAAGTCATGGTTCAAGTTCGATACGACAAAGACGCTAATCCTGATCTAATCCGAGCCAAAAAAGTGGCTATCATTGGGTATGGTTCGCAAGGTCATGCTCATGCCCTGAATCTTCGCGATAGCGGCGTTAAGGTCCAAGTTGGGCTTCACGAGGGAAGTAAAAGCCGAGCTAAAGCTGAAAGCGAAGGCCTGAAGGTCGATTCGGTCAGCAATGTCTGTGCGTGGGCCGATATAGTCATGTTGCTGGCGCCGGATACTGCACAACCGCGCATTTATGAGGATTCGGTGCGGCCGGCGTTGAAGTCTGGTATGACCCTCATGTTTGGTCATGGATTTAATATTCGTTACCGAACCATCGAGGTTCCCAAGGATGTTGATGTCAGCATGATCGCTCCCAAAAGTCCGGGCCACCGGGTAAGGGAAACTTATCAAGAAAAGGGTGGTGTGCCTGCTCTGCTTGCGATTCACCAAGATGCCAGCGGTCGAGCTGATGAAGAGGCATTAAGCTATGCTTATGGTATTGGCTGTGCCCGAGCCGGGGTCTTGACAACAACTTTTGCCGAAGAGACCGAGACGGACTTGTTTGGGGAACAGGCAGTGTTGTGCGGTGGAGTCAGTGAGTTAGTTAAAGCCGGCTTCCAAACATTGGTGGAGGGGGGCTATCAGCCAGAAATCGCCTATTTTGAATGCTTACATGAGTTAAAATTGATTGTGGATCTCATGTACCGAGGCGGGCTTAGTTATATGCGCTACTCGGTGAGTGATACGGCAGAATACGGAGACTATGACGCTGGTCCTCGAGTGATCGGGGAAGCTGCCCGTAAGGCTATGAAAGATGTTCTTGAGGATGTTCAAAATGGTTCTTTTGCACGCCGATGGATAGAAGAAAACCAGGCTGGCCGACCAAACTTCAACGTACGTCGCAAGGAAGAGACCGATCTCCAACTGGAAACTGTAGGGGCTAAGTTGCGCGAGATGATGACCTTTGTTCGTCCGGTGTCCATTAAGCCAGGGGAATAACTCAAGCGGTCCCAGATATGGTTCGCCTTTAACTACACGAGGATTCATCATCTGGCGGTGAAGGCGGATCAACTGGAATATATATCCTTATCGGGTGTGGCTCACGCTAATATGTAAGCGGACTGGTGATAACAATGCTTGGTGCGGGCTACTCAGTGTTGGTTGCAAAAGAAGCCGAGACCAGCTGAGGTGTGGTTCGATGGTGCGGTGCGAGCAGGTGTGACGGCTCGAGCTCCGGACATGGATGGACGAATACCTCTGTACAATATGTCTATCGAAGCCAAAGCCCGAGCCGGGATGATAGCCTCGGATAAAGTCTCCATTGTGTATCTGGCGGATAAAACCCGGACCCTTGAGGGTGAGGTCAGGGATGTGGAAATGAAGAAATGGCGTGAACTACGCAACGATGATGCCTTTGAATACGCGGAGACGACTCATGTGGCTGCGGCAAAGATCGCTCCAATGGTTGCCTGCCGTATCAACTCCGCTTCAGCGATGGCCTTGGATGGAAAAGCACCTTATCCGCAGCTTGCGCCAGATATGGTAAAATTGCTGGCTGCCTTTAAACATATGAACCTCGAGCCCGGTCCGCTTGTTGATGGGCAGCGTATTGAGGTTGCGTTTCTTGGTTTGCGCATGAACTCTCGACGGAGCGATTTGCGTAGTGCCGTTCAGTTCCTGAAGTCTCGCCCCGTGGCTGCGGGTATCCGGATGTTGGTGCTACCAGGCTTTGCCAAAGTGAGAGCGGAGGCGGAAGCAGCGGGTCTTGACCCAATCTTTCGAGATACAGATTCCAAACGGCGAGCGCCGGGATGCTCCATGTATTTGGGGATGAACGATGATCGTTTGGAGTCTGGCATGTATGCGGTGAACACAAGCGCTCATGATTTTGCGGGCCGACAGGATCCCGGTGGAAAGACATTCTTAGTTTCACCAGCACCGGTAGCGGCCGGTGCTATCGGGGGCAAAACGGTCGGTGTGTGCCAGTGTATGGGGGGAAATCATGAAATTTGATAGTGTCTCGCCTCGGGTTCCGCCGCTACCTGGCAATCATATTGATACCGATCAGATTATCCCCGCTCGTTTTCTCCGAACCGTGAGTCGAGAGGGACTCGCTGATTGTCTGTTTACTGGTTGGAAGAAAAGTCCTGATTTTCCACTGATAAACCCTCGCTGTTTTGGTCGCTCGTTGCTGCGCGCTAGCCAAAAATTTGGCTGTAGCTCTTCCCGCGAGCATGCTCCTTGGATGCTCTTGGCGGGAGGCTATCGGGTGGTGATTACGGCTTCATGTGTAGATTGTTTCTGGAACAACGCTCTTCGCAATGGCTTACTTCCTATGGGGCTATCGAGTGGGGACTCGATATATCTCGCTGATAGATTACAAGCTGATGACTCGTTGGCGGTGTTGGTAGATTTGACCACGCAAACGTTTACCCTGGCGAAACGGGTTATGAAGTTTGAGGTGGATGCGTTTTCGCGGGGCTATTTGTTACAGGGGGTTGACCGCATCCAATATTTACTTGCTGAGCTACCGGCGATCGAAGCATTTGAGGGCAGAAGTTGTGCGCAAAAATAAGGTTGTTGTACTTCCTGGTGATGGGGTTGGGTCAGAGGTCGTGAGCTCTGCCTGTGAGTATTCAGGAGTTGTTAACCCACAATTGAAGTATGAAACCTACGCTTTTGGAGGGGCCGCTATTGATACGGAGGGTGAGCCCCAATCACCTGCGATGTTAAAAGTGTGTAGAGGGGCTGATGCGGTCCTGCTTGGGGCGAACGGCGGTCGACAATTGGAATCATCTAAACCGAGACGGGAGGTTGGTTCACTGGCGCTCCGCAAGGAGCTCGGTTCATACGCAAACATTCGGCCGATCAAAGCCTTAGCTGGCGTTACATCCGCACCTTCTCCACTACGGCCGGAGTTAGTCGCCGATGTGGATATGGTTATTGTCCGGGAACTCACTGGAGGTATCTATTTCGGTGAACCCCGACGGCGACGAGAAGAGAGCGCCGGAGAAGAAAAAGCGATCGACACCGGCGAGTATCCCACCTCCACTGTCAAGCGGATTGCTGGTCTAGCGTTTCGTCTCGCCAAAGAGCGAAGAAAGCTGGTGGTGAGTGTCGATAAGGCGAAGGTACTGGAGACATCTCGCTTGTGGCGCGATGTTGTCACCGAGGTTCAAACCACCATTTTTACAGATATTTGTCTGTCTCACCAATCGCTAAACTCTTCGGCTATGAGGCTACTGAGGGACGCCTCAACTTTTGATGTGTTGCTGACCAACAATATGTTTGGTGAAATTTTGAGTGACGAAGCTAGCGAGTTGATAGGGCCTATTGGGGTGTTGTCTAGTGCATCTGTCGGTGATGGACAGTTGGGGGTGTATGAACCCATTCCTGGTTCGGTGCCGGATATTGCAGGAGAAGAGGTCGTCAATCCGGTGGGGACGATCTTGGGTGCAGCGTGGATGCCACGATCATCATTGGATGAGCCTAAGGCGGCGATATGGATATAGCAGGCCGTAGGGACGGATCTGGCCGATGGGGTGAGAACACGAGACTTTGGGTGGAAAAGCTAGCAAAGAGAAGCTTACTCAGGCGGTGGTCTGTTGTCTCGGGCATAGTGTTTAATTTTGATGAGGATGAAATAGTTGATGGAGAAGTATTACTTCGAAGGAGGTCATTGAGGTATGGCGATGAAACATTCCAAATATATTTGGTTCGATGGTGAGATGGTTCCCTGGGAAAAGGCTACTGTTCACGTGTTGTCTCATGCTTTGCACTACGGTTCATCGGTATTCGAGGGCATCCGCTCCTATACCACACCGAACGGAGCTGCGATTTTTCGCTTGGAAGATCATATTCAGCGGTTGATTGACTCTGCAAAGATCTACCGAATGGATCTCCATTACTCCCGTGCTCAGCTTGAGGAAGCATGTCGATTAGTTGTGGTGGAAAATGGCTTGTCGTCTGCCTACCTAAGGCCTTTAGTCTTTAAAGGATACGGAAGCTTAGGGGTTGCTACCCAGGATGTTCCGATAAATACGATAGTGGCTGCTTTTGAATGGGGCGCGTATCTTGGAGAGGGAGGGTTGTCAGACGGCGTAGATACATGTGTTTCATCATGGATACGTCCTTCTCCGAATAGCCTCCCAGCGATGGCAAAAGCTGGAGGCAATTACCTTTCTTCTCAGCTGATTGTCGAAGAGGCCAATCGCAATGGATATCGCGAAGGTATTGCTCTCGATTGCGAAGGTTTTGTCTCGGAAGGGTCGGGAGAAAATATTTTCGTTGTACGCAATGGGAAGATAAGTACTCCGCCGGTCTCTGGGAGTATCCTTCCTGGTATCACTCGGCATACGGTCATGACTTTGGCTGAACGCCGAGGCCTGCAGATTACTGAAGAAAGGATTCCTAGGGAGGCGCTCTATATAGCTGATGAGGTTTTCTTTACGGGTACGGCGGCAGAGATAACACCGGTTCGTTCTGTCGATCGTATGAAGGTGGGGGAAGGCAAACGGGGGCCGCTTACGGAAGCCCTACAGAATGACTTCTTTGGACTATTTGATGGGTCGACTCCTGCTCCTGATGGATGGCTGGACTATCCGAAGACGGAAGTCTAATGACCTACACAAAGGTCCGGCCAAGGCCACTGTATGGAGTAGCTTAGAGGATACGTCGTGAGCGAGGATAACTACCAAGAAGGGCAAACTCTTGGCAATGGGCGCGAACACAGCTCATGGCCTCCTTCATGTGGGGCTCATCTTGGTGTCCTTCAGCATCTACGAAAAAAGTGTAGGTCCAATTCTCTCGCTGACTCGGACGTTTATCTATATGAGTGAGATTGATACCTGTCTCATCAAATATTTTAAGAACCCGGACTAGAGCTCCGGGTTCATGCTTGGTTGTGAACATCATAGAGGTTTTGTCGTCACCGCTCGGTTTTGCTTGCTGCTTAGCTAAAATGAGAAATCGAGTAATATTGTTAGGGTTGTCTTCTATATCTAGGTAAAGTGGATTGACACCATAGAGGCTTCCAGCGAGTGAAGAGGCTATGGCGGCGGCACCAGATTCTTCCTTAGCGGTAAGGACGGCCCGACTGGAGCTGGAGCTATTGACAATTTCCGCATTCGGGTAATGAGCCTGTAGCCATTTGCGGCATTGGGTAAAAATCTGGGGTTTACTGTAAATGCGTTTGACATCGCGAGGGGCGCAGTTGGCCAGTAAGTGATGTCGTATAAATACTTGTACTTCCGCGTAGATATGTAGATCACCGGCTGCGGCAAAAAACGCGTCAAGACTGTCGGTGATGCCGCCGCCAGTAGAGTTTTCAATGGGTACCACCCCGTAGTCGATCTCACCGTGGGCAACCTGAGCAAATACGGTAGCGATATCATGTAGATCTTGAAAATCGACACTGCTTCCAAACTGAGCTTTGGCTGCAACGTGGGAAAAGGATCCCGCTGGCCCGAGATATCCGATAGCGAGTGGCTTCTCCAGAGTGAATGAGCCGCTCATGATTTCTCGAAATACTCCCTCAATGGTTCGGTCAGGTAAGGGACCCCGATTGAGGCGCAGTACACGAGCGAGAACAGCCGCTTCTCGATGGGGTGCGTAGATGGGGGTATTTTGCTCTTGCTTCACTTGCCCGATCTGAACAACCACTTTGGCGCGTTCGTTGAGGAGTTCAACCAGACGCTCGTCAAGGACGTCGATTCCGGCTCGAAGCTCTTCTAGTGCATCTGCCATGGGCTCGAGAGATAACATCTATAGCGAGAATAGTGGGCTACTAAGTCATAGATGCTATGAACCTCAGGTGATGCGAGGTGTATCACTCATACTGGATGGTTTTGTTATGCCGATAAATCATGGCCGTAGATTGAGGTTCTGGCAGCCGGTGTGGCTGCAGCAAAGACTCCTTGGATTGAATTCTGTAAGAATCAACAAGTGGTTGCGCAGCGGGGCATAGCCCGGCGTAGAAGCAGGAACTTGGGTTCAACCCAAGTGATTTCTGCTGTATTTGGCTAGTCTTCCTCTGGAGGGATCTTCTCAGTGACAAACACAATCATGCTCCTCCGAAGCTGATTGACTAGCAGGCCATCAGAAAAGTCGGATGGGTGATCCGCGAAGTATCTTTTCCGTGGAAGGCTCCGGATGAAGAGGGCGCATACCGGGCGTATGCAACCGATGAAAGGCGAAGCCGGTCCAGACGTTCCACGGAAAAAGGACCCGCGAAGCGCCTAGCTCAGTTTTCCGATGGCCTGCTAGGGCGTGTCTTCGACCTCCGGCTGCTGAGCTGACGCGGTATCCTGCGTGTTTGAAGGTTCGGCCCCGGACGCAGGGTACTGGATGTACCGGCCCGAGTGGCCCGCAAGGGTGGCGAAGCCACCGGAGCTCTCACCCCAGTGGGAAACAAGTCAGAACGCGGTCCGGAGGTTAAAGACACGACTCAGGCGTGATATGACACGCAACTTGTACAAGGGCTCTCGTTCATTCCCTAACCGCCTGCATATTTTCTGACTTACCATCTCTGTCCCGAAGCTTCTCAGTCAGCGAGCTACAATTAGCTTCCCTCTGACGCCGAATATGGAGGCACTTCGGGGCTTCTGCGATAGTTTCTTACTGGGGTCTGTAAGACGCCCAAGAAAGTCCACTGACTTAGGAAGCAAAAGACGGCTCAAGATGAGTGGTGCTTTTAGGTTGTGTCTTCAATAGCAGCGTAAAGCTATTGTGAAATGCATGTTTTGATTAAGATATTTAGACCCAATCGGGAGGTTGGTCACAGCTAGCCGACCGAGAGGCCGTTGATAAGAGAGGTTCAGGATGTCTTCGGAAGTTCGGGTGAATAAGGGGCAGATCATAGACTACGTCCAGTGTCAAAGCTCCGTTCCCTAGAACACCTAACGGTTTTAAGGGGGGGCGGCAGGAATCTTGAGTTCTAATGACTGGAGCTAGGAGAGCAGAATGTTTCCTCCGCCTGGGATGCCCACGACGATTATGTTTGCCAGAGCGACCAAGAACAAGACCCAACCCAATGAAGGAGGCTACTTCGAGGGCACCAGCGGTCGGAGTCGTTGTCCTTCAGAAAAGTTTGAGGTGCTTGGGCCCGATCATTTGGGAGAGAAGGGCGCATATCCGTAGATATGCATCTGAACAGAACCAAAGATGCGGTGGGTATTAGGTGCTAAAGTGGCCAAAATTTATCGGTCGACACTGAAGGAGGAGGCTAGGTGTGTCGCTAAGGCCGGACGCGGTCTATGGATTCGTACCTGATTCACTGGAATGTCTGGTGATCTACGTTTCCTTCTCTTATCGGTGGCCTCTCAGTCAGCCAGCTATGGCTATCCTCCATCCAAGTTTGAACCCTCAGTCAAACTAGGTACTTCTCAATAGTTTCATGCTGATCTTAAAGACACACTGTAGGGCGTGTCTTTAACCTCCGGCTGCGGAGCTGACGCCGCATCCCGTGTTTGTGAGTGGTTGGCCACGGAGGAATGGTACTTGATGTACCGGACCGAGGGGGCTCGAGAGGGTGGCGAAGCCACCGACCCCTCACAAATGTGGGAAACAAGTTAGAACGCGGTCCGGAGTTTAAAGACACGCTCTAGTGAGAGGAGTTGACCTCATCTGTAGCTCAGCTTAATTATTGAGGTCTGAGATGAAGAAGGTAGAGGCGATCATCAAGTCTTTTAAGCTTGAGAATGTGCGGGAGGCGCTTACCGAGGCGGGAATTCAACGCATGACGATCGGTGAGGTCAAGGGTTTTGGTCGTCAGAAGGGCCACTCAGAATTATACTTGGGGGCGGAGTATGCTATCGACTTTCTTCCGAAGATAAAAATTGAAGTGGTGTGCACCGATGAAGAGGTTCGCCTGGTAATGGATACCATCGAATCCGCAGTGGAAACGGGCCGAATTGGTGATGGAAAGATTTTTGTGTACGAAGTAGCTGAGGTGGTTCGGGTTCGCACGGGAGAGCGGGGACCGGGAGCGGTTTGATCGGTAAAGGATCACCGAACGGCCCAGAAGGGCTATGTCTATGACGACTATCCGGGCTATAAGACAGGGCATCACGGTTTAGGTGCGCCCGTTTTGTGAGCATTTAGCCGAGGGATGCCATCTTTAGTGTAAGGCATGAGGGAATAATGACGCCTGCAGAAGTACTGAGCTACGGTCGAGAACACTCCGTTGAAATGTTTGATATCAAGTTTGTGGACCTATTTGGTTCCTGGCAGCACTTTACTCTGCCAACCAACCAGATCTCAGAGCAAACTTTTGAGGATGGCCTAGGATTTGACGGTTCGTCGGTACGAGGCTGGCAGGCTGTACATGCCTCGGACATGTTGGTTATTCCAGATCCGACGACGGTTGTCCTCGATCCAATAATGAACTCCGTGCCCACGCTTTCCATGCTTGGTCATATTTTTGATCCAATTACTCGCGAGAGTTACTCGCGTGATCCTCGTTATGTGGCGCAAAAAGCTGCTACTTACCTGGAAAGCACAGGGGTTGGTGATGTTGCGTACTTTGGGCCTGAGCCAGAGTTTTTTATTTTTGATGACCTCCGGTTCGAGTCGACGCCAGGAGGGGCGTTCTACAGGATTGACTCCGCCGAAGGAGGATGGAGTCAAACAGCATATCGAACGAGAAATAAAGGCGGGTACTTTTCGGTTGGCCCAACTGATTCTATCTATCCTGTGCGTCTAGATATAGTTCAGGAACTGCAGCGAATCGGGATCACTGTCGAAAGAGATCACCATGAAGTAGCGGCGGCGGGACAGTGCGAAATCGATTTTCGTTATCGCCCACTAGTTGAGAGTGCGGATGCAATGATGTGGTTGAAGTACATCGTGAGGAACGTGGCTGCTCGCCATGGTCGGGTAGCGACGTTCATGCCGAAACCAATCTTTGCTGATCATGGCTCCGGTATGCATACCCATCAATCTATATGGAAGAAGGAGAAACCACTGTTTGCAGGTGATGGATACGCGGGGATGTCCGATCTGGGAATGCATTATATCGCAGGTATTTTACGGCACGCACCGGCTCTGTGTGCTTTTACCAATCCAGCAACGAATAGTTATAAGCGGTTGGTTCCTGGCTTTGAAGCGCCAGTGAGTTTGGCATATTCGTCACGGAACCGCTCTGCATCTATACGGATACCTATGTATTCATCATCTCCTAAATCGAAGCGAATCGAAGTGCGGTTCCCGGATGCGGTAGCAAATCCGTACCTAGCATTCTCAGCTATGCTAATGGCTGGTCTCGACGGAATAATGAATCGCATGGATCCAGGTGATCCACTGGATAAAGATATTTACGGGCTTACACCCGAAGAACTGTCGGATGTATCTATGTGTCCTGGTTCATTGGAAGAGGCTCTGGATGCGCTTGAGCAGGATCATACATTTCTTCTGAAGGGTGATGTCTTTTCTGTTGATTTGGTCGAGACGTGGATAAGCTTTAAACGAGAGCACGAAGTTGATCTACTTCGTCAGCGCCCTCATCCGGTGGAGTTTGAACTATACCACGATGCGTAGGTTAGGGGAGACTTCAGGTGCTCGCCCGTTGATCGCTGTGAAACTTTAGGAAGTGCCTGGTTTGACTGAATGTTGAACTGACTGAAGCCCCCGATAAGTGGACGACCACTGGTCATCGGATAATCAGCTGAATCATGAGGGGGCAGAGCAACAGATCGCACCAACCCTCAAGACCGTCCCAAGACGGCGCTCAACATAAGCACCGGCGTGGCCTAGCAGGCCATCGGCAAAGTGAGTTAGGCGCTTCGCGGGTCCTTTTTCCGTGGAACGTCTGGACCGGCTTCGCCTTTCATCGGTTGCATACGCCCGGTATGCGCCCTCTTCATCCAGAGCGTTCCACGGAAAAGATACTTCGCGGATCTCACCTATCCCACTTTTCCGATGGCCTGCTAGTTGTCATCGGTGCTTGAGGGATCGTTGATGGTCGCGGCCACGTCCCAGTCACTAAGCGGTCGGCTGATACGATAGCTCTCTTGCAACCAACTGCCCAGATCGACGTCCTTGCACCTAGGGCTGCAGAAGGGTCGATATTTAGTGTCAGGACGAACCTCTTGTTCGCAGACCGGGCACTTCCTAAGATTGGTCTTACCCATATATCGACTATCTATCGCAGAGCATAGGATAAAAGGAAGGTAAAAGTCAGGGATGGCTATGAGTTAGGAGAGTGCTCAGCCTCTTGGCTTTTCATGTACTCTTGCATACGCTGCTCTAGAACACGACGCCGTTCGCGGGCCGGCCCAAGGTTGATATGCCGAGCGATTTTTTGCCCGTCATCTTCTAGTTGTAGCAAAAGGGCTTCGATGCTCTGCTGCAATGAAGTTGCGTCCTTCATTTCATACAGACGAAGTTTGTCGCCTTCGCTTAATATTCGATCGTGGATCGTGGTTAGTTGGTGCAATGCGTCGGAAGTCTGGCCCTGTCGAGCGAGGTGGGTGGCTTCGATAGTGTCTGCTTCGATGGAATGTGGATCCAATTCTCGAATGGCGGCGAGGTCCTCGTCCATGCCCGAGCGCTTTAGGGTCATACGAAGATGGAGTCTTTCCAGTCGAGGCCGAATGCCCCGGGGAGATTCTTCTACGCGTTGATGAGCTCGACGCAGTGCTTCCGCAACACCGGTAGGTTTGCCGTCCACTGATATGCGGTGAGGGGTTACCAATGTTGGACCGGGAATTCCCTCTCGGGCCATTTGAAGTCCTTGTAGGGTGTGAAGGATAAGAACTCTCCCGCCATGAGGCGTGGGCGTGAGTGAGTCTTGGCTCTGACAGGCTTTGCAAACGACGTCCCCAACGAAGGCCGGGTCACCCCATTCGTTGGATTTCTCGGGATCGATAAAGGCTCGTTCGAATGTATAGGTTGCTGTTTCCTGACAATGGTCGCAGCGCAGCTCAACTTGCAGAGTTTCAGTACCTGGTTCGGTCGGTTCGCGAAGGGCCTTTACTCGTTTGTAGGCTATGGCTAGGTCGCCTTCTACCGGTGCATTGTGCACTAAGGAGAGTACAACCCATGCTCCCTCT
Organism: Myxococcales bacterium; assembly: GCA_019634385.1. Classification (GTDB taxonomy): domain Bacteria; phylum Myxococcota; class Kuafuiibacteriia; order Kuafuiibacteriales; family Kuafuiibacteriaceae; genus JAHQVK01. The sequence continues at coordinate 29,729 of JAHQVK010000026.1, forward strand.
TCCGGTTCGTCCGCAAAGGCTCGGCTCTTGAGCAACGGTATGACACGAGGGTCAGCGCCAACTACCAGCGCTCTGGCTGTCAAAGCTTTGTCGATTTTTCTGAGCTCAAAGAAACGTCGACCGATAGTAAGCGCGAGTCGCTCTGTACCAAGCTGTTCGGCGCATTCCAAGCTGACGGTTGTGCTCTGGGGATCCAGTTCTGGCTCATCAAGCACTTCCATGATTGCGGTTTCTAAATCCTCCTCAGCTTCGAGCATGCCGGTCAAAGCTATCGCTCGGAGGGTATCATCCTGCGATTCGCCGAGGGCGTTTATCAATCCTGCTCCGTGACCGGATCGGGTGATAGCTTCCGAGAAGTTTTGCAGTGTGGAGGCTCGTCGGCACTGTTCCCGGACAAGTATAGAATGAATGCGACGCATCTCTCGGGAAGACTGCGCTTCAAAGTGCTTTGTCAGTTCCGTGATCCCATCAGTTAAGAGTTGATCCGCCTCTACCCCCATTGCTTTACTCAACCCAAGGATGGCTGGGCTGGTACGCTCAAGCCCTTTCCAGGAGGCTATCAATGCTGCGGCTTGGGCAGCTGCTGCCAAAAACAGAGCGCTTGCCTGGGGTTCGAGGCGCTCAAGATCTCGGGTCCGCTCGGTCAAAGCCATAAGCATCCCTTGTCGTCGTTTGGCTACTTCAGCTAGTTCTTTGTCGCGCGGGTGGTTTGATTCGGGCGGGGACGCTTGCTCGATGAGAGACCGAAGGGCTTTGAGGATGTCGCCAGTTTGTTGTTGTGGGAGCGCTTTGGTCAGAGTCTCTGCGTGTTGAGGCTCGAGTGCAGGCACAACAGATTCAGTAAAAATACTCTGCGCCTCTTTGTAGATATCTGGACCAAATGAGAGGCGGCTGGCTTCGTGCTGAACTCCGGCTAGACTCGCGACTGCAACTCGACCAGGAAAGACCCCGTTACCCGGGGCTTCGGCATTGGATTCGCCAATGGCCTGGCCGAGAACATTAGCGCATAGCGATCTATCACCGTAAACAAGGATGGCAGCGAAGAGGGCAGTGAGTCTCTCCGCTTTAAGGAGCCCAGACCGGCGCATTGCTTTGGTGAGGTATTCATGAGCTCCTTCATCCTCGCTAACTGCCAATGCCATGGTTACCCGGCTAAAGACCTCGTCATCGAGCCGGCCTTTTTGCTTTACCCAGGATAGAAACTGAGCAGGTGCAATTTTTGCGAGGGTGGTGGCGAGCTGACCAGCAAGTGGGCCTTGGCTCTCGATAAACAACTTTCCGATAGGTTCTGCAGCTTCTACGACGTTGTGTTTGGCCAAAATATCGAGTGCCGTGCTGCAAACATAGGTATCAGTGTCCTTGAGACACTGAATCAGAGAGGCCCTGGGGATATCTATCGGTTTTTTGTGTGAAATACAGTTTACTGCGAAGGCCCTAACGATGGGATCGTTGTGTAGGAGTAAGGCGCCTAATTGTTCGGGTGAGAAAAATCTGCACACGGGTTCGGCGTTCTCGGGGCCGGGAAGGTGAACATCGGGTTCTGGTACTACAACGGATGTTCCCCCCGCGGGGCTCTCACCAATAATATGGACAGCCATCCCGGCGCCTTTAACAGCCCGCACCGCAGACGTCGAATGTACATCTGAAAATATGCAGATATTTGCCGTTTGCGGCCCAAAATACCAACAGGTTTGCGGAAAGCAGTAAAAGGGGGTGTTCAGCAATAGCCGCCATCCGCTAGGGTGTAGCGGCAGCCGTGGCTTTTGCCACGGGGATATGTCGGTGAATGTGGAACACTAGTCATCGAGGCGAAACGGTTATCGCCCACATAACGGATGCGCATGTTGCTCCCCACGGTCGGTGTACAGCGGTCCTTAAGCATAGAAGCGTGGAGATTTTTGCTGATCTTGTTGATCAGCTTCATGAGGCAGCGGTTCAAGCTGTACTTTTTGGTGGAGACAATATTGATAACCGGGGTCATGGCGAAGAGGACCTCGAAGCTTTTCTCCAGTTGACCCAGCCCCTTGGGCATAGATGGGTTGCTCAATTTGGGAATCATGAGGCGGCTACGCGGCGCCCAGGTCGCATCGATAAATATACCTTCGCAAAAGCGATAGATGGCCGGGGAATAGGTCCTCACCAACACGATTTTTCTACGGTATTCGGGGACGTTCGTGTGGTTGGGATTGATACAACGCTTGTTGGTTCGCCCGGCGGCTTTGTCTCTCCAGAGACGATGCGGTTTTTAGCCCGGGAGCTAGCGAGCGCGGAAGAGCAGCATGTTGTTGTACTAGGGCATCACCCGCTCTATCCGGCGTGGGCACCCTACGCTCTCGATAGTTGGGACCGTGAGTACCTCGTAGCGAACCGCCATGTTGTGTGCTCGTTGTTAGCGAGTTTTCCCCGGGTGAGAGCTTACCTGTGCGGGCATCATCACGCATCTCGAATCCAACGGGTTTGGGGACGAGGACAATCCGGAGGGTTTTACCACGTCCAGACCGCATCCCCGGCAGCGTTTCCTCACTCAGCTCGGTTGCTGACGTTTACCGATACCGAGCTGCGTATTCAGGCCTTGCGACCCAAAATCGATGGTCTTTTGGAAGAGGGTGCAAAGTGGGTACAAACCGGCAGAAAGTCTGGTCGTTATGAACAGTTAGGCGCTAGTCCACCCTTCCTTGATTACCTTGCTGGCGCTGAAGAAGACAACAACTTGGTTGTCCAACTAACGCCGGCACCGGATCGTAAACCAGAGGTTTTGGAAGAATTACGGTAAGTGGTTCACCACACATAAGCACGAAAGGCTTGGCGAAAGCCTCTGGTCGAGGTTGTCTGACAACCGGCAGGTCACTATGTATCAGCAAGTTGTTCCTCAGCCGGAGCCCGGAGCCCTACCCCCGTCTTCCCAAGCTGCACTAGCTTTCGCTCAAGCAATTATTCCAGGCTCGGGTCGAATACCGGCAGCGGATGCCGCCACGGTTTCTGCTGCGTTGGAGGTTATTGAGCACATAGATCCGAGAGCGCCCGCGGCTTGGTTACGGGCGCAACAGCTCCTAGATAAAGCAACAATTCTTAGCACTGGGCGAGCTTTTCAGAGCTTGTCGCGCCCGCGGCAGCAAGCCTTGTTGGCTCGTTGGGAGCATGACCCGGTAATGAGGGTACCGTTGGCCCTGATCTCCCTTGTGTATAAATTTGTCCATTTTGACCGGCTCTCCGTGTACGAGACTATGGGCGGACGCTTAAATGTGGTGAACCAGCTCGAACAGCCTCGTTGGTTGGAGCAGGTGACTCAGGGAGATAACTGGGTTGGTGAGGAGGATATTGAGGCGGAAGTGATTGTTATTGGCACTGGCGCGGGGGGCGCCGTGGTGGGCCGAGAGCTAGTTGAAAAAGGGTTAGCGGTCGTTTTTCTGGAGGAGGGCCACTTGGTTCGCCGCGACCAGTTCAGCGGGAGCTCTCGGAAGGCACATCTAGACTTCTATCGAGCTGCTTTTAGTGTGGGTAATGCGCCCATGCCGGTCTTTATTGGGCGCATGGTTGGTGGTTCAACTGCGGTAAATGGGGGGACGTGTTTTGAGGCGCCCCCCTGGGTGTTGGAAGATTGGTGTGAGTCGCTCGAAACGGATGCATTTGCGCCAGAGGTTATGGCCCCATACTTTCGTAAGGTACTCGATATAATTCAAGCTGCACCTTCCGACCCTAAAATAATTGGGCCCATGGGCGAACTGATTCGGCGTGGGTGTGAAAAATTAGGGTGGAGCCATTTTCCTATCTTACGGAACGCTCCTGGATGTGATGGTCAAGGGTTCTGTGATTTTGGCTGTCGAACCGACGCTCGTCGCAGCACTAATATCTCATACATTCCACCGGCACTTGAACGAGGAGCCATGCTTATTAGCGGACTTAGGGCTGAGCGGCTGATGTTGGATGGGCAACGAGCTATGGGGGTGGAATGCAGGGCCCAGTCGGGAGGGACGGTGCGAGTTCGAGCGCCGACCGTGGTCTTTTCTGGTGGTGCGATACCTACGCCTCTATTCCTAATGAAGCAGGGTATATGCAATAGCTCTAGTGAGTTAGGCAAAAACCTCTCACTTCATCCATCGGGTGGAGTAGCGGCACTTATGGAAGAACGTATAGATGGTGCCTCTTACGTGCCTCAGGGGTATGGCATGGATCAGTTTACTCGTGATGGCGTTCTTATTACCGGGGCATCGCCAGACTACAACTATGCACCACTGTTATTTTCTGTGACCGGTGAGCGGCTGATGAATCGCATGGATAATATTGAACACATTGCGAATTTTGGAGTTCTTATAAGGGATACAACTAGAGGCCGGGTGCGATGGGGGCCAGCCGGGTATCCATTGATTAGTTATAATCTCAACGAGCAGGACATCGATCAGCTTAAATTTGGTATGCTTCGCACAATGGAAATGCTGCGTTTGGCGGGAGCAAAAGAAGTTTATCCTGCCATCAACGGGCCGATGGTCTTGAGGACCGATGATGACTTTCGAGCTTTTCGGGAACGCAAGCTCACTGGAAGTGATCTATTGTTAACGAGTTATCACCCACTTGGGACCTGTCGAATGGGTCGGGATTCATCTACTAGCGTGGTGAACCTGAATCATGAAGCTCACGACATCAAAGGGCTATATATTGTTGATGGTTCGACGGTGCCTGGTCCACTGGGGGTCAACCCGCAGGTGACGATTATGGCTATGGCCACCCGAGCTGCGGATTGCATAGCAAAGAGTCTGTCTTAACGCTTACAGCATAGACCACTTGAGTTGAGCCTGGTGTATCGCAATAGACTCTTCAAGTGGTCGCCAGCCGTGGGTAGCTCAACCGATTTCTGCCGTACGTCGCACTTTGAGTCATAATTTTGACTTCGAAACGCCTGTTTCCCCCGCAACTCATCATAGGAATGAGTGTCTAATTTGTGATGCATTCCCTTATACAGCAAAGACCGCTTGAATTGATTCAGTAAGAATCAACAAGAGGTCGCGCAGCTGGTCGTAGCCCGGCGTAGAAGCAGGAACTTGGGTTCTAACTAAGTGATTTCTGCTGTATGTTGATTTCTTTTTGGAAAGTCCTAAGACCATGTTGTCTGCTGATGGGTTGTTTGGTCTACAACTGATGTTACGAGTTCGAGTGTGGTTGATTTGAGGCTTTGAGGCAAGAACCGACCCTAAGCATGATACCTTGGTTATATTTGGTATTTGTAGGGAGTGAGCGCGTTGGTCGTGAACAGAATCTGGGAAGTGGGCGAACACCGGTTGATTGCTCCGAAGGTGACAACGGGGCGACGGTCTCTATATGTCCGAAGGTGTTTCCCGCCCCTTGCTTATGGTTCCCGGTCCAGTAGAAATCTCTCCTGAGGTATCAGCTGCTCACAGTGGTTCACCTATAGGGCATCTTAGCGACGACCTGGTTGCAGCACACGGGAGGGCTCTTGAGCAGATGCGCCAGATCTGGCAAGCGCCAGCTGATGCCCAGCCATTTATAGTTGCTGGGTCTGGCACACTGGCAATGGAGATGGCGGCAGCGAATTTAGTGGAACCGGGTGCTAAGGCCCTAGTTGTGAACACCGGATACTTTTCGGAGCGAATGATGGAAATCCTCCGTCGATATGGAGCAAGGGTTTCATCTGTGGATGCTGAACCTGGTTACGCTGTGCCTTTGTCAGCGATCGAAATTGCTCTACACCGAAACAAGCCGGACTCAGTCTTTGTGACACATGTAGATACATCCACAGGGGTTCGGATGCCAGCGCAAGCAGTTGGAGAGTTAGCGCATCGATATGGAGCCCTTACGGTGGTGGACGGGGTTTGTGCCACCGGTGCAGAGCCACTCTCCATGGATAGTGGTAGTGTTGATGTTTATGTTAGTTCGTCACAGAAGGCATTGGGACTACCGCCAGGGTTGGCTTTGTTGGTTGTGAATGACAAAGCGCTTGATGCACGCGATAAGTTATCGAGTTTGCCTCCTTATTATTTGGACTATTTGGCCTGGCGCCCAGTGATGCAAGCATATGAGGCTCGAGAAAAGATGTACTTTGCTACGCCAGCCACCAACCTGGTGCGCGCAACTCCGATCGCCTTCAACGAAATGCTTTGTGATGTGTTTGGCGAAACTCAGGGGATAGAGGCGCGGTGGCGACGACATGCTCATGTAGCGAAGGCTTTGAATCAGGCATGGCGAGCGCTGAGGCTTCAGCATGTGTGTGAGCGTTCAGAAGACCGAGGGGTGACACTCAGTGCCCTCCGGTATTCTTCAAAGATAGGCCCCGAGTTAGTATCGGCCATTTGCAGGCAGGGGGTGATTGTCGCGGGAGGTTTACATCCCAAAATAAAGAATACCTACTTTCGAGTAGGGCATATGGGATGGAGCATAACCCAGGTAGATTTCTTGGTGCGCACGGTCAGAGCTATAGCGAACGGCTTGCGAGAGTGTGGGGAGGCTGTGTCTCCCGATGAGGCGGTAGCGGAACTTGAAGCTGGGCTAAAGAACTGATCCAATGGTTCACATTTCTTGCTGAGGAGGGGGGCGAGTTATTGCTGAACTCAGACCAGGTCTCTTGCTGGTTGCTGAGGAGACGGATAGTGCGCTGATCTTGGTTCACCCCCTTGGGGTCTTCTCGGCCAGCTGGCTACGACTAACGTCCGTCGGAGGGAGCTCCGTAGGAGAGAGCATTCAGGTTATTTATGCCTTCTTGGTAGGGTCCATTGCTCAGTAGTTTAGCAACACGCTCTAAGGGCATCTCAGCCGGTATTCTTGAGGCCCTGGGCGATGCCATTTAGCGTTGTTCCCAACGCGGCATCAATTCTCGGATCATCGGGGTTCGTACGCTTTTGTTCCATCAGGCTAATTTGAAGGAGGGAGAGGGGATCGATATATGGATCTCTCAGGCGGATCGCGGTTTGTAGGCCGGGTTGATCTTGGAGAATGGGGCGTTCTTGAATTTCTTCAATGGCGTGAACGGTCCGGTTGTATTCGTCTGAGAGCGTTTGAAATAGTGCTTTTTGGCCGCCAAGTCGTTCGACATAAAGTTGTGAAACTTCGAGATCGGACTTGCTCACCACCATCTCCACTTTTTCGAGTAGGTCACCAAAGAAAGGCCATTTGCGAACCATAGCTCTCAGCTGTTCCCGTCCGCCGGGAGCATCTAATTCGGCGGCTAAAGCGGTGCCCACCCCAAGCCAACCAGGGAGATTGAGACGGATTTGTGTCCAACCAAAAACCCATGGAATCGCTCGAATACCCTTCATTGTACCCGCCCCCCGATCTCGATAGGCGGGGCGAGATCCAAAGTGGACCTGAGCTAGTGACCGCACTGGCGTGACGTTGAGGAACATATGAAACAGTCCGGGGTTTTCGTGGACCAAGTTTCGGAATACTGGAAGCGCTCGTGCTGCTAGCCGATCCATTATCTCTCGCCACGTGGCCACGTCTGCTTCAGAGACTTCTTTTCGCCAGTCCTCCATGTTGGCCAACAAGGTACCGGTGAGCATGACTTCTAAGCTTCGCTCCGCAATTGGGTTTAGGGAGAACTTCTGAGAGATAATTTCTCCCTGTTCAGTGATCTTAATGCGGTTGCCGATTGTTCCCGGCGGTAGGGCGGATAAAGCCCTATAGACTGGAGAACCTCCGCCTCGCCCTACGGTTCCTCCTCTACCGTGGAATAGAGACAGTTCGACGTTCGAGGCCCGGGCGATTTCTGCTAGTTTTTCCTGAGCTCGATATAGGGCCCAGGCCGATGGGAGTACCCCCGCATCTTTGGCGGAATCGGAGTATCCGACCATGACTTCTTGGCGACGCCCTCGAGCTTCAAGTTGTCGAGCATATAGGGGGTCCTTGAAGAGTGACTCCATGATCGCCGGCGCGTTTTCCAGGTCTTTTCGGGTTTCGAAGAGAGGGACCACATCGAGCCGAGAGCGAGGAGGTGTGTGGGCTAAGTCACATAGCCCGGCTTCTCTTGCGAGTATCAAGACCCTCAGCAGATCCTCAGCACTTTGGGTCATTGAAATGATGTAGGTGCTGGCGGCGGACTCACCTAGCTCACTTTGAATAGTGCGTTGAGCATCAAAAACACTCAGGACCTTCTTGGTAGCGTCGTCTAAGGGAAGGGCTGCGGAAACCAATGGCCGTCGTCCTTCGAGTTCTTTTCGAAGCTGAGAATTCGTGAATTCGGGCATCCCTAATGCACTTGCGATCGCGTTTAGTGCCTTGGTATGTGCATCAGCATCCTCTCGAATGTCTAACCGATAGCCGCTTAGACCAATGCGGTCGACCAATGCTTCGAGGGGTCCAATGACCCCTTCGTCGGCCCTGGTTGCACCAGCCGCTCTCAGTGCTCTTCTGATGAGCCTGAGGTCGTCCAGAAACGCCTGTTTGTTGGCGTAGCCAGCGCGCTGTACACCATTGTAACCCTCTTCTCGTCGAATAAAGGACTGGGCTGTGTTACGGAGTCTAGCCGCTATCATTCGCATTTTGACTCGCAAAGGTTCGTCTCGGCCACGAGCGGAGTTTCTCGCCGATAATTCAGGTAACTCTAGGTGATCTTGGTCGACCGATTGGCGTAATTCTGCCGGGGCCGGCCGTAAACCGTCTGATACCGAAAGCGAGTTAGATAGCTTGTCAATGGTCTCGGCGTACCAAGACAACGCGGCCTGCGCGGTGCGCCTAGCGGTGGTAATGGTCACTTCTGGGGTGACAAACGGATTGCCATCTCGATCTCCCCCTACCCAACTCCCCACCGGGCTGACAATTGACGTGGCGAGTGGTTCATCAAATATATGCTCAAACTCTTGAGATACGAGCTGATCGAGGCGCAAAGAGGCCGGAAGGATGCGATCCTGCATGTACCAAACCACCGTACTGACTTCATCAAGGACGGATAAGCGGTCTCGGCGCACCTCACTAGTAAGCCAAAGTAGTTCGATCTCCGACTCGATCTGGCGTTCGAGGGTTTTTCGCTGACTTTCCGAAGCGTTTGTTCGCGCCAACAAAGCGTCTGCTACCCGAGCCTGAAGCATCAGAATTGTGCGTCGGGTGGCTTCGGTTGGGTGCGCGGTAAGGACTGGTCGGACCTCAAGTTGCGCTAGGCGGGCTCGGACGTCCGCTGGTCCAAACCCGCGGGCCTTAAGGTCAGCAAATAGCATTGCTGGTGAGGCGATGTTGGGGGCGACGGTGTCACGTTCGAATGCTTTTCGCCGGCGAACCCGCTGCACTTGCTCAGCGGTGTTAATAAGTACAAAAAATAATGTAAAAGCTCGGGCGACATTTGCCGCCGTTTCGATGGGTAATCCTCGGACTTCCTCCAATAAGACGGGTAGTGGCGGCGCACTTGGCTCCTGGCGACGACGGGAGCGACAAGCACGACGTAGACGTTCTACCACGCGAAAGCAGGCTTCACCTTCTAGTCGGCGGATGACTTCGCCAAGCTGTCCGGCTAGCATACGTACGTCCTCGGCCAATGGCCGATCTTCAGGTCGAACCTCGGGACTCACGAATACTTGCTATCATCTCCAGCATCGGTTTGCGTACTCCTTGCCATGCTTCGGCGATTACTGGTGGTGTTGTTGCTCCCGCTGGGGATCCTGTCAGCAGCCTTTGCTCTGCTGATTTATCTCCTTGATATTCCAAAGCTGATTGAGACATACAAGCCTGTTGCTTTAGAGGCGGCGTCCCAGGCACTTAATCGAGAGGTTACAATTAAAGATGTCCAGCCCTCGTGGTTCCCGGTCCTCGGGGTGCGGGTGGAAGGTTTGAGTATCGGAGATTTACCCCTGAATCAGGGTATTTCGCGAGATACTAAGTCCGAGGTGCCTGATTTTGTGCGGTTAGGCGCGGTGGAAGTTGGCGTAGCGGTTTGGCCTGCACTGGTTTCCTTTGGCCGTAACATTCGAATTTCTCAGCTTAAGTTGGAGGAGCCGAGGATTCGGGTGGTGCGTCTACCCGATGGCAGTTTCAATTTTGATACTATTGCCACAGCGACTACCGCTGGCGCGAAACCTTCGGAGGATGGAAGCCCCTCGGTCCTTGATCGCCTAGAAAGCGCCAGTATCGGTTTGGTGTCTGTCATCAATGGTACGGTTTTGTACGACGATCAAACCACGGAAGGTGTGGGGAAGGTCAGGATCAACAAGGTTGATTTTTCAGCCAAAAAAGTCGGCTTAGGACGTCCGGTTCAGGCCGAGTTGTCTGCCGCTATTCAAGAGACCCAAGAACATAACGTGCGGATTAGGGTGGAAACCAAGCCGTTGCCGACCCGGTTAATGCCTTTTCTTGTTCCGGGCATAGAGAGAGTCGAAATCCAAGCCTCACATGTACCGCTTTCGCTGATGACGACAAAAACCGTGGATCTTTCGAATGCGTCCTTAAGTTCCGAGGTGGTGATAAACGCAAGCGATTCGGAGGCGCTTGAGGTTGCTGGGCCGGTGACCGTACACCAACTACGCCTCTTATCGGCGCAATCACCCCCAGGGAAGCCACTTACGGCTGAGCTGCAGTTGGATCTTCGGTTGCCGACAACCTATTCTCAGCTTCACATCCGCGATTCGCAGGTTCGGGTGGCCTCGTTTGCTGGGCGGATTGGAGGGACTCTTGAGCTTCAACCGGAACTGAGTTGGAAAGATCTTCGGTTAGCAACGCTTCGGCCGTTCTCGGTGTCGGAATTGTTGCAGATGGTCCCTGGTGACATGCCGATGGCTCCTAAGGGTCAACTGGCGCTTCAGATACAAGCGACCGGTAATATGAAAGGGCAACGGGCCAAACTTACTAGCCGCTGGAGCCGGTTTGCATATGAGCAATCTGGCTTAGCTACTTCGGGGGCGGTGACACTGACAACAACTGTTCAGGGATCCTTACAACAACCTCGTTTTGCGATGGAACTTGATCTCAGCGCCTTATCTGTTGAAGGAGAAGGTTTTACAAAGCCAGCTGGGATGAAGATGCGGATAGATACCTCGGGTCAGGTTAACCGCACGGCTGTTGAGTTTGATACCGCTCTTTATCTAGGAGAGGCTCATTTGGACGTCAAAGGGAAATATCCTTTAGGCAATAAGGATTTAGAGGCCCGGTTATTACTTCATAATATGAATCTTCATCGTTTCTTACAATCGCTTCAGTTGCCCGCTGAGACTCTGGCGGATGATGTCACCTTTGAAGCTCAAGCAAGGTATAGTGGAGATGTCGCAAATCCTAGTAAGGGTCAACTTATGGTGCCTCATCTGGTGTTGGTCTCCGGTAAGAGTCGTTTGAAGGGAACTGTCAGCACCGATCGTCTAGATCCGCTTCAGGCAAAAATTGTTGCAAGTGCGCCATACTTAGATCTTGACCATCTACTACCGACGACTTCGAAAAAGCCACCCAAGCAAGACACACCGGAATCGGAGGGGCCTCTTTTACCTGACTTCATGAAAAAGGCTGTTGTTAGCATTCGGGTTGATGTTGATAAACTGCGATACCAAGGCCTAGATATGTCGGATGTTGATGTTAATCTATTGCTTAGCAATGGTGTGCTCGAGCTGAAGAACTCTACGCTAAGGATGTTTGGTGGCAAGCTGGTTGGCACCGGAACCAAGGTTGATCTTGGTAAAGAAACGCTTGAATACGATCTCAAGACGCGGGTGGAGAAAGTTCAGGGCGGCAAAATGTTAGACTTTTTCCTCGGTTCTGGACAGATTTTGACTGGGCTATTGAACTCCGATGTGGAGGTGTCAGGCCAAGGAAGTAGCCTTGCCCTAGTCACTCAATTTATGTCTGGCGAAATATCTTTAGGTCTGACGAATGGCCGGTTAGATGGCGTTAATCTATTAATGGAAACTCTGGGACCTCTTGCTAATGCGGTGAAGGTGGCTCAGTCTCGCAACTTAAAGCTCGGCCCTAAGGGGGTTACGGAATTTAGAAAACTCCGGGGCCGTGTTTATCTGGATGGAGGCCGCGCGGTATTACGAACACCGATAGTTTTGAGTACTTCAAAGGGAGATATCCGGTTCACCGGGGGCCTAAACCTGGATGGGAGTTTGGCCCTCGACGGAAGTTTCGGGGTTAAACCGCCGGTAATTTCAGAGCTTACTGGCGGTAAGCTTCGTTTGAGTAGTGAGCTACCGTTGAAGTTTGAGGTGGGATGTGTGATGGCTGCTCCTTGTGTTCGAAAACTCAACTTAAGCGCAGCAACTCAAAAGCTGGCTAGAGCGCTTGCGGCACAAGGTCTTCGAAAGGTTACGAAACCCATCGGCAAAAAATTGGGTGTAGATACTGAGAAGCTCAAAAAGGTGGATCATGTAAAGACTATTGTTGGGCAACCGGGGCGGGCGGCTGAAGAAGCTCGGAAGAAGGTGGATGAGGCTAAGAAGAAAGCTCAACAAAAGGCCTCTCAGAAGGTGAAGGACGTGCTCGATAGCCTGTTTTAGTTGTCTCAATGTCTCAATGCAACATCAACGGTCAAAGAAGCGCTTAAGGCGGCGATATCGCTCCCGGAGGAGCAAGGGAAGACGCCACGCTCTTTCTACTTGATGAAGTTGGAGGTCCGCTAAAAGATCTCCAAGTGCCCATGCTGAGGCGTCGTGAGGTAACCAGTAAGGCTCCGGTTGAGTGGATCTATCGATCAACAAGGCTTGCGGTCGTAAATATGTGCTGAGGGACCATCGACTATTGGCAATACTATAGCCGGAATCCTTGGTACCACTCCAAGGCAACTCGGGCATGGCCCCAGTCAGACCGTGATTGTTGATCGTGACCACGCCTACTTCGAGTCGCTTGGCAAGACGATGAGCGCGGTTGATATCTCGGGTCCAGATGCTGGCGGTTAGCCCATAGTGCCCTCGGTTGATACGCCGGATAGCCTCTGTGGGTCCCTCCACTCGGCAGATGGCCATGACTGGACCAAAGGTCTCTTCGTGAACCACACTCATACTCTCAGTGCAATTGTCCAAGAGGGTAGGGAGATAGCCGAGTCCATCTCCACACCTTTTGCCTCCGCATACCAATGTAGCTCCCTTTTGAAGCGCATCAGCCACGTGGGTTTCGACGTGGGTTAGCTGGGCGGCATGCGCGAGGGGGGCAGTCTGAATATCTGACCAAGCCAAGGCAAGTCTAGGTATGATTGTGTCGGCGGCTCGATGCTCTACGTACGCGACTTCGATGGCGCCGCAGGACTGACCCGCATTCTGCAAGGCCCACTGGGTGAGACCGGCCGTGGTTCGGGGGCCATCGGCATCGCCGAGGACAATCGCGGCGTCGTTTCCACCCATTTCAGCAGAGCAGGGGATGTTGAGTTCCGCACAGCGGGCAGCAACTTTACGACCGGTAGCTGTGGACCCGGTGAATACGACTGCATCAGCTTCCGGAATGAGGGCTTCACCTGCTTCACCGGTACCCTGCACGACGTGGACTAGGCCATTGGGGAGATGTTCAGCGAGACGCTCGGCGAACCAGCCACTGCTTCTGGGAGTGTACTCCGATGGTTTGACAATCCATGCGTTGCCACTAAGGAGGGCAGGAAACGCGCTGCGGTAAAGACCAGCAATCGGAAAGTTCCAAGGGGCAATGGTCACGACAAGCCCCCGAGCGAACCAGGAAACAGATGCCTCTTTTCTGGGAAAAGAGAGGGGGTTGAGCCGGAAGTTCTCCGCAGAACTAAATGGCTTGATGACCCGGGCCCAACCCCGAAGAGCATCGATCGGACCCAAGCTTTCCGTAAATAGAGCATCCACTTCTTGTTTGCCCACTTCAAGACGTACGAGGTCGATCGCCTCACTGCGTCGGGTGAGGAGGTCTTGGGCTGCGGCTTCCAGTCGTTTCTTCCGTTTGTTGAACGGGGTGCGAGCCCAATCTTCTTGCGCGGATCGAGCGGCGAGCGCGTACGTTTGGATGCTAGGGAGCGGGGTGGCGGGAATGGGATCCAACGGAGTGAGGTCAAGTGGACAAATTCCTCGCAAGGCTCTGGTTCCCCCTGGTTTGCTTGTGGTTCCTATTGGGACAGCGGACATGATGTCTCGAAACGTCTTCGCACGTTTGAAGCAAGCGATCTTGGAGGAAGAGTCATGACCCA
>JAHQVK010000027.1 GCA_019634385.1 Myxococcales bacterium
AAGGGATTTCTGCTGTATTATAAGACTTAGTTCAAAACCAGCTACTGGACTAGGGACTGTTCTTATAAAACGGTCGTTTCTTAATATCGACGTAGAGTTATGATAAAGAAAACTGTTGACCGCATGCGCGGCCTCGAACGAAAGCTAACTGAGGAAGCTTCAGATGGAGTAGGATGGTAGGTCAATGAATTTTCGAATACTTCAGAAACACGCACGACATGTTTCGAGCCAGCCATACGCCTTAGCTAACTATTACTCAGCTATCGAACGAATCTCCCGAGTCGCAGACAGTCGTTACAGACCGCCCCGGCGGCGTAGTTTGGTCTTCCGTTACCTTATTCGTCGGTGCCTGACGCTCGGCAGGAGCTTTTGGAACATACCACTCACTGCCCACCAATGCTTCCGGCAAGTAGGTCTCCCCACGAACAAGTCCACCGAGGTCGTGTGGGTAACGATAACCCTGCCCATGTCCCTTAATACGATGGGTCGGGGTGACTGCGTTTAATAGATGAGTCGGTACTGCTAAGGGACCATGGGTATGCACCGCTTTACGTGCCAATCCATAAGTCGTTAGTGCCGAGTTAGACTTTGGCGCAGTTGCTAAGTACAATACGGCCTGAGTCATCGGCAGCACACCCTCCGGCATACCTACAAACTCATATGCATGACTAGCATTTAGCGCCACCTGGAGTGCGGTAGGATCTGCATTACCCACATCCTCGGAAGCAAAAATAACTATTCTCCGGAGCACAAACCGAGGGTCTTCACCACTCTCGAGCATCCGAGCCATATAGTACACCGCTGCATCTGGATCGGAGCCCCGCATCGACTTTATGAAGGCGGAAACCACTCCGTAGTGCTCTTCACCAACCTTGTCATACAGCAGCGTACGGTGAGCCAAGCCCTCTTCAGCCTCTTCACGCCGCAGCCGTGGCGTTCCCTCTTTATCCGCCATCAGCATGGCATCCCTTGCCGCAATCTCTAGGGCACTCAGTGCCCGGCGAGCGTCACCATGCGCTCCCTGAGCAATTACCTCAAGTGCCTCCTCGTCCACTTCGATCGCTGTGAGCCCCAGTCCCTTAGGTTCACTTATCGCTCGACGCAACACCAGCTGAAGCGCCTCAACACTTAGCGCCTCCAGCACAAACACCCGCACCCGAGACAAAAGCGCGGCATTCAACTCAAAGGATGGGTTTTCGGTCGTAGCCCCCACCAAGGTCAGCAAACCCCTTTCTACCGCGTCCAGCAAAGCATCTTGCTGGGACTTGGACCATCGATGAATCTCGTCAACAAAGAGAACCGTCCGCTCCCCATATTGACCCCGGCGCCGTTTCGCTTCCTGAATACATTTCCGAAGATCAGCAACGCCAGATAATACCGCGGAAAGGTGCATGAAATGAGCCTTAGTGCGCTGAGCCAATAGACCAGCGAGAGTCGTTTTCCCCGTGCCCGGTGGACCCCACAAGATCATTGATGGCACCCGATCTGCCTCGATCAGTCGGCGGAGTAAACGACCATGACCAAGCAGCTTTTCCTGACCCTGAATATCCTCGACACGAGTCGGACGCATGCGATCCGCCAGAGGGTCACTCGATTGTCGTTCTTCCGCAGCTCGCTCAAAGAGGTCACCCACCCATCTGAGATGACGTCTTCGGTGGAAAACAATCAACCCTTATCAGAACACTGAGTCAGTTGTTCTTCCTCACTAAGCCATTCCCGTCACAGCAAGCTCTGTCGGGACCAATCTACTACAATTGCTATAAATTAAGCTGCACCCGAACCAAGACCGCCGGACGCTCCGGTTGCGGATAGGGATAAGGTGCGGCAACCGTATCCCCATCTAAGGTTTCGTAGTGTTGCCCTAGCAGATTGTAACCATGAATGAGTAAACGATATCGATCCCTATCATCATTCAGTATGAGGCCGGCTGCCAACAAGCTATAGGACGATATTCTCAGCGAACCGGTCGCCTGTGTTTCCGGATCAAAATATGTATCAATACGCTTTGAGGCCACCCATGAATATCTGGCATTTAACGACGTATTCTGATTGAACCGCAGGTTACCACCAACATTAAACACGTGGGGTGCATGACTTCGAACCGAGGTACTTTCCCCAGTAACAGCATTGGTAGCATCCAATTCATTGAACGAATACCCTAGCCATAGTCGGTGCCCTTGCAAAAACAACATCTCCCCCGAAACTTCCACTGAGTCGATAGACCGCGTGTCCAGGTTGTCAAACTGCGCCGAACTGCCGTCCGCACTCGACTGGGTCGCGATTAGATCATTCAATTCTGTATGCGCATAGTCTATGCGTACACCAATCCGCTTGAATAGACCGGTGTCCATCAACAATTTCGCATTGAGCTCTGCTTGAATTGCCTCACTTCGTTCCGGACCAATACTTGAATCGCCCAAAAAAAATGGATTTGTACCGAATCGCTGCTCGAATGAGGGAGGCCTAAACCCCTGTGTATAGCTGAACTTAGCATAAGCCTGCAAACTCTCCCCATCAAGAAGATGCCCAACAACATTCCCGCTAAATAGAAATGCACTCGCGTAAGTATCCGAATAGTTAAACCGTACTCCGCCTGCTATTGCTATTCTCTCGAGCAGATTGATTTCTTGATTCGCATAAGCAGACACAACATTAGACTCAGAGTCTGGAACCAGCTCTCCTCCATCAAGCAAATTCCCGGTATTAGGCCCTTGGAATCGAACCCTTGCTCCTGCTATTTCTTCACGAAACGCTTCTACGCCCGCCAATAGAGTCATTCCAAAAGGTAATCGGGCATCTATCTCTAAACCACCTCCGTACCGAATCTGCCGGTCTATCTTCAACTGAATAACAAAATCATTTGGAATGGTATTCGGCAATGAGGGGAAAATAATGCTGTCAACCTGGAAGTTCTGAGACCACAAATAGGCTTTGGAATGAACACCTAAGCGCTCTTCAAAAAACCTTTGAGTGTAGCCAAGACCAACCATCTGGTTAGGATCTTTATCTAATGATTGACTATTACCAAGTATAGCACCAGTAGACGAAGACAGCTGATAGTAATCTTCTTCCCAAGCCAGATTCGCAAACAGGCTCAAGCCATGCCATCGGATCTGACCAATAAAGTCTAGGAACTTGTCATTTCTCGGGTCCGTTCGTCCGGGGTTTTGAAAAATTGGTGGTCCGTCCGGATTATATACCGTCGGATTATCGGGATCAGCGTCATCAGGTGGAAAAGCAAAGTCTGGGGCAAGCCCAATGGTTCGACGTCGAACATCTACCGAACCCTCATGAGTAGTTTGGTAGTTAGCGAGAAACATCACATCTAGATCACCAAAAACTTTGCCAAATCCAACTGCACCACGGTCGGTATTAAACGATCCACTCCCCCACTCAAAGAACATTCCGTCAATATCAGCACCTTTCTTCGTTACAATATTGATCACGCCGAGGAACGCATTCGCGCCCCATAAGATGCCACCCGGCCCACTAATCACCTCCACGCGATCGATTATATTTATAGGATATGCCTGATCCAAAAAGACCAAGTTATCACCCGGATTCACAATAGGTATCCCATTAACTAAGACCGAGACCGTGAACGCATTCCCTCTCGTGAACAAAAAGTCCCAACGCCCGGTATTCGAATGCTCAAAGCCTGGTACCGTATGGAGGGCTTCGTTTAAGGTTCGAAAACCGGCTCGATCCATATCCGCGCCCGTCAAAACAGTAACGATCGCCGGAGCTTCCTGAAGCGTCTTCCTAGTTTTTGTCGCTACAAAGACACTATCTCGCTCCTCGAGCTCGACTTCAGAGATAATGAACTCATCGTCGAGAGCATCTCTCCCAGCCTCTACGGGCTCGGCCAAAACCGGGCGCGTCACCAGAAGCACCCCAGCAAACCCTATATACACTACGCTACTAAGAGCTAACAACAGACGGCTCACGAAAATCATGACGTACCTCGTGGTCGCTGCGTGAATTTCGTACTATGACAATCGTCATATCATCCTGGCGTCCCATGCCCTGAGCAAAGCTTACCATGCTATTCACCACCGACTCGGATAGTCCTTCGACCGATTCTCTGCGACCTTTTTTAAGAACTCGCATCAGTCGACCTATTCCGTAGGCCTGTTGCTTTATATTCGCTGTTTCAACCAATCCATCGGTATACCAAACCAAAGTATCGCCTTGAAAAAATGAGCAGGAACCCTCTTGAAATTGTGGGCGGGTAGACTCTCCTAGACGCACTGATGGACCTATATATACCGGTTCAAGAGAACGTGAATCATCTCCTGGAATAAGCAAAGGAGGCTCATGCCCAGCATTAGCGAAAAGCATTTTGTTCGCACGAGTATCCAAGAGCACAGCGGAGAAAGTCATCATAAACCGACCCCTGCCGACTTTCAGAATCAACTGGTTCAAATTCAACAACAAGTAGTTCAATGACTGCCGTTCAAAAATATAGTCTCTCAGTGCTACATCTCCCATAGTAGAAAGGTTCTGCAACTCCTCTGTGGTTTTCCGTAGCACATCACAGCAGGCATTAACAGAAGCGGTGATCAGAGTGGTTGAGACGCCGTGTCCGGTCACATCACCCACCAATATAAGCGTGCGATACGGAGATATCTCGTAATATGACCACCAATCTCCTCCGCAACGGGATGCTGGATAGTAACGCCCAACAAGCTCCATCCCACCAACCCTTTGCAACTCAGGTACCGGAATGAGAGCCTCTTGGACTAGTTCCGCAATTTCAATTTCCTTCTCAAGTCCAGCCTTCAATTTTACCTCTTCTACTAGTCCCGCCAGCTGGGCACTCATATGATTGAAGGCCGCCCCAAGAATCCCTAGTTCTCCGTCGGTCTGGACATCTACCGTAATTCCCAACTTCCCATTAGCTAACTGCTCAGCCGCTCGAGTTAGCGTCAAGATGGGTCTGGTTGCACTTACCGTCGGGAGCACTGTTGCTAACGAACCCAACACGGATAACACAGCCGCAAAGACCACAGTGGCCCACATCGATTTGCGAGATTCGTCCTCCCGCCAGCGTTCAAGAAGCCGAAGCTGCTCCACAACTCCCTTGAGCGAATATCCGAGCACCACACGGCCCCAAAAGCGGTCCCCAGACGTCACCGGCACACTTACCAACAAACTACGGTCGGAGCCTTGCCCAATCTCCCTAGCCTCCGCCGCTCGGTCTATTTGCTGTTGCTCAAGCTCGATCACCCTAGCTGGTACCCTTGTATCCTCGTAACTTCCCTTAGCAACAAGAGCCTGGTCCCGGTCTAGGATAAACGCAAAAGCTAGGCTTGCATCCGCCTCAACCAATGGCTTAAGAGCATTCTGAACATAGCCATAGTCGTTATTTGATAGTGCAAATGCCGTATTACTTGCCACCCGCTTGGCTTCCGCCACTCCTCTTTCTTGAAGATTCTCTCTCAAGATCGCTGTCTGCCGTAGAGAGGTCACAGAAAATATGGACGCAATTCTCTGCAAATTAAAATATCCGTAGATACCAACAACCGCCACAATGGCCAGTGTGTTGCCCAACACCAGACGAACAGCTATATTGAGTCTATTCTTCACAGCTAGCGTGCCATTTCGCGAATGAAAGAGAAATATACCCGCTCCACTCCATCAAATTCGAGTAACCCACCACATTCAGCACAAACACGCTCAGCTGGATTTAGAGACTTTTGCGGATCGGATGATCCTACCACCTGAAGTAAACGCTCAGTCTCTTCGTCACACTGTTCACAAAAGTAGGGGGCGAAAAAACTCTTAATTACACCTGGTCCCCGAAAATTGGATAACATTCCAAACTGTCTTGTGACTGGGATGGAACATTTTTCGTATTCTATATCTGCCGAGCATGGTACTTGGGTGATAAATGTTATCCACTCCCGGATACCGCACGAACTTATGTTCGTCACTTCTTCAAGATGAAAGGTGAGATGATTGTCAAATGCTTCCTTAAGACGTTCTGCATCAAAATCCTCGTCTATCTCACCTCTTATCCATATATGCCTACGGCCATTGCTGTCTTCCACTTCTATTTCGCACGACATGTCTTTTTTTCCTCAATTTCCATGAAAAATCTGTACGAAGAGATATGTTTCGACAATTTATATATTACCGAAAAACAGGTGGAAAGACTTGTTCCGACCCTCAAAGTCTCTCATACGTCCTCGTATATCCATAAGCGATATAACCTCTGTACGCTGGTCTTTTGCGATATTTACCACCAACTGGTCGGCCGAACGAAACACCACATACAAACCTAATCCGGCACCACTTGTGTCTGCTGGTACTTCGTATTCATTCATATTAAAGCACCTGCTAAGGAAGTTATATAATCTCTCTTCGGTCAAGCTTCCGTAGCTATCAGAAACTGATATCCCAACATATCGACCATCACATGCATATGCAAAATCTACCGCATTCGTATCAAGGGAATCTCGACTTCTCAAGCCTGCTGGCGCTCGATGCAACGCGTTCATAAGCAACTCATCTGCTGAGTTTCTTGCTAGCTCTATGAATCGTTTCGAAACTAAGCAATCTTCAAGAAACCCCACCAGGCTTGCGACCGCCGGACTGCGGTCAGTTGATTCACGAACAGCTTGGACGATCGGAATTGTTCCGTGTGTCAAATATTGTCCAACTCCAAAAAAGTCTCCAGTTAAAAGTTTGTGCATCGTGACCAATAGTTCTTCTTCGCGAATTCCTCCGTTTTTAGCAATGATATTTGCGAGGCGAAACTTACCTAGTAGCGAAGCAAGATGCTTCCCTTCAGTCGTATGCGAAAAAAAAATCAGTCTTTGTCTACTAATACCTGCTGTCTGGAGCTTATGCTCCAGTTCCTCCGGTTCAGCTATGTCACTGTCAACCAAAACAAATCCATACTTTAACAGTATATCTGCCGGTGTAGGAAACTCATCAAACCGATCTACGAGTATTCTTCGCGGTACGAGTGTACGAGTAACTGCTCGTATAAGCTTACGGTCTTGGGTCAGCAAGCAAGCCCGTATGCCACTAAGCACACTGCCCTGTTCTCTGGAACCACCTGCATCTATACTCATGATTCATCACCTTCGTTCAGCAACAACTTAGGGTCCGGGGAAATATCTCTTCCGAGTTCATGTATAGTCACCAGTATTTTTCGTTTTTCTAGCTTTTGTCCTGAAATGAATGCTGGTTTAGCCCGTTTATATAATTCGGAATCAGAACGTAGCGCGTAGCCCAACTTAGCTACATGCTCACTTAGCAGATGCGTAAACCCGTCGAGGCCTACTCTTTCTATTATCGGCGTCAATCCTTCCTGTGATCTCTTCAGCAGTGCAACAAGGCTTTCTATTTGTTGAATATTCAGTCGAGGATCAACAATCACAACCGGACAAAGTGAGGAAGCAACCGAAGTCAATTTTCGGATAGTGCTCGTGCCAAAGTACTTGCGATAATCTAGATCTAAGCCCAAAAAAGCATCTGCCTTACGAAACTTAATGGTACCAATAGCACCCGCCAAATCCGGGACCTCTATTATTTGTCCAAAATATTCTGGGTCTCGTACCTCACCGTCGAGAACTATATTAAGAATAAATCGCTTGTCCTCTAAGCCGGTTCGCACCATCGCCAGTCGCCGACCCTCTAGGTTACGCAGGTTGCGGACATTTGTTCCCGCCCGACTGAAAAGAGCATAAGGACACAAAGCTTTACCCCGATGTGTACCCACCAATACCGACCGGGGACGACTCTCCGAATCACTCATCCAAAGTAAAAGTGGATTGACAATCGCCAATCTCAAACGACCAGACCGAATATCACGGATAAGGTCTACCCCCTTTGAATAAGCTGCGCCTCTGAAGCTCTCCAGTGACATTTTGGACAACTCGATCGCAACATTTTCAGCAAACTCAGCACGGCCCAATGGTGATGAAAAGGGTGCGTATGGATCATAATACCCAATGGTTGCAGCCGCATGTACGTCCGTCGCAGTAAAGCTCATCAAGATGATACATATAGCTATAGAAAACATCTTAAAATCCAAACCATTGACGTTTCCGCCTAAGAGTCTTAGACCGTTGAGGCCACTTTTTCCCTGCCTCTGTTCGAGCATATCGTCGGTACCACCTATAAGCCCTAGCCTCATCAAGTTTTACATCGTCAAAGTACACCGCTATATTGTGGAAAATTTCGGGAATTTTTTGCTTGGCCAAAATCCTTTTCCAAGAAATATATGCCCGTTCTGAATTACCCATAAGATATTCTGCAGATGCAATATTGGCTTCTATCTGAAGGTTAGGCCGTAGTTTCTCTGAGTTCGAAAACGCGTGCAAAGCTTCTCCAAATCGCCCCTGCTCAACAAAATTTATACCAGCTTCTTGCCAAATTGCTGCAACCAATCTATTATACACATTTGACTTTCCGGCATCATCCTCGAGTATCATTATCGCCTGCGAATAGTTTTCTGTCATATAGCTAGAATAGGCCAAAAGTAACTCCCACAGCTGCTTTGCACCTATGGAAAGGCTAGCAGTATCTATATTTTTCAACTTATCCCACGCTTCATTATACTGACCATTAAGTATCCATGCCTGGGCTAAATGGAGTTTGATCTCTAGTTGATTAGGAAGTAGTATCTCCGCATTTTTGAGATGCATT